>SBBT01000052.1 GCA_005239595.1 Candidatus Troglogloeales bacterium
CCTTTCCCCTGACACAAAATATGATACGCTACCTGCTGCAAGGCCCTATTGACATGATTTTGTGAACGGACTATATTGCTGCCGGATTTTCCGCTACGAGAGCGGTGACACTGTGTGATGGCGGATCCAAACTATGAGGGCTGGCGGCAGGTGGCCCTGCTGACCAGTATCCCGATGGTCTTGATGGCAGGTCCCATCATCGGCTATTGGATGGGTGACTTCTTGGACCGTCTCTTTGAAACTTCCCCTTGGTTGATGGGGGTGATGACGATCATGGGTGGGATTGCCAGCGTGCGTCAGACGATCCTCTTAATTAAACGGGTCAAGGGAGTTTAGGTTGATTGCGCGAACCGCCGAAACCACGTTTTTGATTCTGGCACTCCTTTTTGCTTTTCTTGCTCCCTATTATCCTGTGGCCCATTTATGGGGAATCGGTGCGGGCGCTCTGCTGAGTGTCGCCAATCTTTGGGGCCTTCATCGGATTCTGGATGGTTTGTTGGGAGGAAATCGAAAAAGGCTCCTCTCCCTCCTTTTCTTCAAGGGGTTTCTCTTTTATGGCCTGATCATGGCCATCTTGATGATGGCTCCCCTCTCTATCGGCGCCTTTGTCGTGGGATATGTGATTCCGTTTGGTGTGCTTCTATTGAAACTGCTGGGGACAGAGATGAATAATCGTCTGTTCTCTGTTGCGAGGGCAGTGAAGTGATGATGGCGGTCGCACACGCGGCAGATGCAGAGGCTTCCCTTGAGGCCCCCAATGTCATCACGCTCGTAAGCCACGCCCTCCACGGCTCGCCGCTTGCCGAATTCCTGCATCACTTTGAAAACCCCATTTTCTCTGGCGTAGTGATCTTGCTATTGGCCGGGGTGGCCCGAATTGCCGCAAGTCGATCAGAGATCATTCCGGGTCCCCTTCAAAACTTTGTCGAATTTCTGGTGGAGTCCCTGGATAATTTTGTGGTCGGCGTGATGGGTCCGGCGGGAAGGCACTATACCCCCTTTATCGGGACCCTCTTTCTTTATATCCTTTCCATGAACTTGATCGGGATTGTTCCCGGAATGAAATCCCCGACCTCAAGCGTCAACACCACCGTAGCGTTGGCGTTGACCGTCTTTCTCTATGTCCAGTACACGGGGATGTCCCGGCTGGGACTCATCGGTTATCTCGATCACTTGTCGGGAAGTCCCCGGCCTGCGGGGGTGATCGGCTATCTGATCGCGTTAATCTCGATTCCCTTTAATCTTGTTCTGCATGTCATGGGCGAGTTGACAAAGCCAATGAGCCTGTCTATCCGGCTTTTCGGAAATATCTTTGGCGAGGATGTTCTGATTGGCCAGATGCTTCTTCTCGGGATTGCCGCGCTCTCTTTCATGAACAGCCCCGTTGGGATTCCGCTTCAGATGCCGTTTTATCTTTTGGCTATTTTAACCAGTGTGATCCAGGCGTTGGTTTTTTCGCTTCTGTCGACTATTTATATTTTTTTAATGCTTCCCCATGAAGGGGAAGGCCATCATTAAAGGATGGGTCGTTTTAGGGTGACCCTTTAACGTAAGGAGGAGACTGTGACATCTGCGATTGCGTTAGCGTTTTCACTTCCTATTGCCGTGGCCTTGGCGGCGATTGGTTCGGCCTTTGGTCTGGGCAAGGCAGTGGCCGCTGCCATGGAGGCGATTGGTCGTCAGCCGGAGGCTGCGCCTAAAATTCAATTGGCCATGGTGATCGGCGCGGCGTTTATTGAGGCGTTGACCATCTATGCCCTCTTGACGGTCTTTATCTTTCAGGGACGGGTCGGATAAGACCCCTTAAAAAGGACCCCTGATTTCTTAATGTAAGGAATCGGCCGTCGCGCTGACGGCAAGGGTCTGGAGATTTTCCGATGAGCCTTGACTTTCAACAGATCGCAACCCAGATTGTGGGATTTTTGATTCTTCTCTGGCTGTTGCGTCGATATGCCTGGGGACAGATACTTTCACTTCTGGATCAGCGGCGGCTCGATATCGCCACCAAGTTTCAGAAAATTGAGCGGGAGAAAGAGGAGATAGCAAGACTGCAGGCGTCCTATTCGGCCAAGATGGCCGAGATTGAGCATCAGGCCAAGCTAAGAATCGAAGAAGCGGTGGTCCAGGGAGAGCATCGGGCCCGGGAGATTGCCGAAGAGGCGAGAGGGGAAGCCCAAAGGATTCTGGAAAAGGCGAAGGGGGATATTGACCGGGAGGTGGCCGCCGCGCGGTTCATGCTGAAAGAGGAGATCATCACCCTGGCGATTTCTGCCGCCCAGCAGGTGGTGGAACAGGAGATGAACGCTGAACGAGACCGTGCCTACCTCATTGAGCGTCTGGATAAGGTGAAGGGGCTTAAATGAGAGATATTATTGTGGCCGAACGGTATGCCGAGGCCCTTCTGGCGGTAGCGGGGGATCGGGCGGGTCTGTTGGCCGAAGAGATGGAAGGGTGTCGACGGGAAGACCTCTTTGTGATCAGCCGGTTTTTGGATCATCCGCGGGTTTCGACGGAGAAGAAAACGTCGCTCATTGATAAGATGACGCGTGACGAGGGGGCCAGCGGGAATGTTCCAGACGGCAATCTTCTTGCCCGCTTCTTAAGGCTTTTAGTTGCCAAAGGAAGGGCGCGTTACTTGTGGGAAATCTTTCATGTCTATCCCAGGCTTTATCGTCAGAAAATGGGGGTATTGGCGGGGCGTGTGACACTGGCCCGTCCATCCGATGACGCCACACGTAATCAGATTCAGGGGCGACTCGAGACACTCCTATCTCGCAAGCTCGATCTGATCTGGGAGGAAGATGCCGCTATTCTGGGGGGATTTGTCTTCTCGACCGAAACCCTTCTTTTGGATGCGAGTATCAAGTGTCAGCTGGCGACATTAGGGGAGAAGATAAAGGGGGCGTCGCTGACAGCGGTTGTGGCATAGGAGTTCAAAAGTGGTTTCATCCGTTTAGTCGGCAGGTTGAGGAGAAAAGGCAATGGCCTTAAAACCGGAAGAGATTGTATCGATCATCAAGTCGGAGCTCTCGCAGTTTGAGAGCGACCTTCAGATGGAGAGTGTTGGAACGGTGCTTCAGGTTGGAGACGGGATCGCCCGTGTTTATGGCCTCGAGTGTGTCATGGCGGGAGAGCTGGTCTCTTTCCCGCACGAGGTGATGGGGATGGTCTTAAACCTTGAGGAAGAGAATGTCGGGGTGATTCTTTTTGGCGAGACCGATCGAATTAAAGAGGGGGATATTGTTCGCCGGACCGGGAAAATCGCGCAGGTGCCGGTGGGGCCCGCGCTAATTGGACGGGTGGTGGACGCCCTGGGCCGCCCGCTGGATGGAAAGGGCCCGATTGTGACCGACCTTTCCCGCCCGCTTGAAGGCCGGGCGCCGAATGTGGTTCAGCGTCAGCCGGTGAAAGAGCCGGTGCAGACCGGCATCCGGGCGATCGACGGCCTGATCCCGATCGGCCGGGGACAGCGTGAGCTGATTATCGGCGATCGGCAGATCGGAAAGACGGCCATTGCCATCGACACGATTATCAACCAAAAAGGGGGAGACCTTTTCTGTATCTATGTGGCGGTGGGGCAGAAATCATCGAACGTAGCCGCGGTGGTCAAGACATTGGAAAAATATGGCGCGATGGACTATACGACCGTCGTCTCGGCCACGGCCAATGAGGCGGCCTCGATGCAGTATATTGCCCCCTACACAGGCTGCGCGATCGGCGAGGCGTTTATGTATGACGGCAAACATGCCTTGATTATTTATGACGACCTCTCGAAACATGCGCAGGCCTATCGCCAGATTTCGCTCCTCTTGCGTCGTCCCCCCGGCCGCGAGGCCTATCCGGGGGATGTCTTCTTCCTCCACTCCCGGCTCCTGGAGCGGGCGGCGAAACTACATGAGAGTCTCGGATCGGGATCGCTCACCGCCCTCCCGATTATTGAAACGCAGGCGGGGGATGTCTCGGCCTATATTCCGACCAACGTGATCTCGATTACCGATGGCCAGATTTATCTGGAAGGAGATCTTTTTTATTCCGGAATTCGTCCCGCGATCAACGTGGGGCTTTCGGTCTCCCGCGTGGGAGGCAACGCCCAAACCAAGGCGATGAAAAAGGTGGCGGGAAAACTTCGGCTCGACCTGGCCCAGTATCGCGAGCTGGCCGCCTTCGCGCAGTTTGGATCGGATCTCGATAGGGCGACCCAGATGCAGCTTAATCGCGGCGAGAAGATGGTAGAACTCCTCAAGCAGGGGCAATACAAACCGAATTCCCTCTCGCGTCAGGTCATGTCGATTTATCTGGGGGGGGCCGGGCACATGGACGATATCCCAACGGTGGATGTGAGCCGTTTTGAAACCGCTTTCTTCTCAATGATGGAAAAGTCCCAGCCACAGGTTGCGGTGGAGATTGACAAGGGAAAGGTCTTAACGGACGATCTGATTAAACGATTAGACGCAGCGGTGGCACTCTTTAAGAAGGAATGGGCTGAAGGGAAGTCGTAATGCCGGTTTCAAATCTGCGAGATATTCGAAAGCGGATTCGGGCCACGCAGAAGACCAAGCAGATTACCCGAACGATGCAGATGGTTGCCGCCTCGCGTCTTAAAAAGGCCGGGGAGAAATTCAAGCAGGCGAAACCTTATTCCATGAAGATGGAGTCCATTTTATCGCACCTCCTCTCCTCTGAAGGGGAGATTAAGCACCCATTCCTCGATCCTCGGGAGATCCAGTCGGTCGGACTGGTCGTCATTACCTCCGATCGCGGGCTTTGCGGCGCGTATAATGCCAATATCATCGCGGCGGCCGAGGATTTTTTAAGGCAGGATCGATCCGTCCCCGTGAAACTGATTTTAATTGGCAAGAAGGGCTTTGATTATTTCAAAAAACGGGAATGCCCTATTCTTCTCTATGTCCCGGATGTGGCGGGCAAGCCCGATTTTCGGAAAATCTCGGAAATCACATCAGCGGTCATTCAGTTTTATCTGGCGGGCGAGGTGGACGAGATTCATCTGCTCTATACCCAGTTTATCTCGGCCCTTTCTATTAAGCCGGTCTGTGCACAATTTTTAGGGCTTCCTAAAAAGGGGACGGGAGAGCCTGTTCAGACGATTTTTGAACCGGACCTCAACGTGGTACTGGAGCGGTTTCTCCCTGAATATGTCGCCTCGCGGATGTATATTGCCCTGGTGGAGGCGGCGACGGCCGAAAACTCGGCCCGGATGGTGGCGATGAAGGCGGCGACTGACAATGCGGGTGAGATGATTGACCGGCTGACCCTGTCGCGCAACAAGGCCCGGCAGGCGGCGATTACCAAGGAAATTCTAGAGATTGTGACGGCGGGCGAGGCCCTGAAGGGCTAAAGTCCCCTTGCCAAGGAGAATGGCTGTGACGTACGTCACTGTCATGTGGCACCGAGACGATCAGCGAACAGGGGGAGAAGCTTCATCGGCTCTGCCGATGAAGTGGGCGACGTGAGCCCCCGAATCAGGAAGGAGAGGGAATGGCAACAGGCGAAATTGTTCAAGTGATTGGCCCCACGGTCGATATCCGTTTTGCGCAGGGGGAACTTCCATCCATTATGAATGCGATCCGGGTGGAAGATGCCAACCGGGAGATGCAGGTGATTGTGGAGGTTGCCCAGCATATCGGGAACGATATGGTCCGCTGTGTCGGTATGAGTTCTACCGATGGTCTGGTTCGTGGAATGAAGGCCAATGACCTCGGCGGGCCGATCTCCGTACCTGTGGGAGAACAGGTGCTGGGAAGAATTTTTAGCGTTCTTGGGGAAACGATTGACGGCAAGGGAGAGGTCGCAAACCCAGAACAGCGTTGGCCGATCCATCGTCCCAGCCCTTCGTTTGAGTCGCAGGTGCCGGTCTCTTCGATCCTGGAAACAGGAATCAAGGTGGTGGATCTGCTTGCCCCCTACGCCAAGGGGGGAAAAGTGGGGCTCTTTGGCGGCGCGGGCGTCGGCAAGACGGTGATCATCATGGAGTTGATTCGGAACATCGCGACGGAACATGGGGGCTTTTCGGTCTTTGGCGGCGTGGGAGAGCGGACCCGCGAGGGGAATGATCTCTATCTGGAGATGACCGAATCGGGCGTCATCGATAAAACCGTGATGGTGTTTGGTCAGATGAATGAACCGCCGGGGGCGAGGTTGCGCGTCGGCCTTTCCGCCTTAACCATGGCCGAGTATTTTCGGGATGAGAAGGGACAGGATGTGCTGCTCTTTATCGATAATATTTTCCGATTCGTCCAGGCAGGTTCCGAGGTTTCGGCCCTCTTGGGAAGAATGCCGTCGGCGGTCGGCTATCAGCCAAACCTTGGCACCGAGATGGGAGAATTGCAGGAGCGGATTACCTCGACCACCAAGGGATCGATCACATCGGTTCAGGCGATTTATGTCCCGGCCGATGACATTACCGATCCGGCCCCGGCCACCACGTTTACCCATTTGGACGCTACCACGGTTTTGTCACGCCAGATTGCCGAGCTTGGGATCTATCCGGCGGTCGATCCGCTTGATTCCACGTCGCGATTGATGGATCCGCAGATCTTGGGCGATACGCATTACCAGACGGCGCGGAGGGTGCAGCGAACCCTGCAACGCTATAAAGAGCTTCAGGATATCATTGCGATCCTGGGGATGGATGAAATCTCGGAGGAGGATAAAATTACCGTCTCGCGCGCCAGAAAGATTCAGCGGTTTCTCTCACAGCCCTTTTTTGTGGCGGAGGTTTTTACCGGAACGCCGGGAAAATATGTCAAGCTGGCCGACTCCATTAAAGGGTTCCAGATGATTTTGGATGGGAAGCTCGATCCCCTTCCCGAGCAGGCGTTCTACATGGTTGGAACGATCGAAGAAGCCCAGGAGAAGGCCGAACGAATGAAGGCAATCAAATGAAGAGTTATCGCTTTGCCCTGATCACGCCGCAGTCTGTGGTCTTTGAGGGGGAGGTGGTCTCCCTCGTTGCCCCGGGCGGGGCCGGTTCTCTCGGCGTGCTTGCTAACCACGCCCCGTTGGTCACGACGCTCTCTCCCGGGCGGCTCATGGTGACCGTCCCGACGGTGACCGCCCCGGAGGGGGAATCCAAGTCCTTTGAGATTGGGGCGGGATTTCTCGATGTGTTCAAAAACGAAGTGACCGTGATTTCCGAGAGTGTGAAATCTGCCTCATGAAAAAGGTGGTTAGGGCATTTAAATCGATATTGACAAATAAAAATCAAATCAGTATATCCATCCGGATTAAGAAATAGAGGACTTAATGGAACACGATCCGCTACACAAACAGCTTGAGGTGTTGGAGACACGGGTCCAAGAGATGATTGCGCTGACCAACCGTCTCAAAAAAGACAAGGCGGGGCTGGAAACAAGAATGAACCAGAAAGAGCGAGAGTGGAACCAGGCGCAAGAAGAGCGTGAAAAGGTTCGACTTCGGATTGAGAAAATTTTAGGAACGATCAACCATCTGGAAGACGAACTAAACCATCCCGCAATGGAGAAACTGGCCGGTGAATAAACTACAGGTCGAAATCTTCGGACAACGGTACATCTTAAAAGGAAACGCCGATGAGGCCTATGCAAAGGAACTCGCCTTGTATGTTGACCAAAAAATGAATGAGACGGCAGTACATTTAAAAGGGATTCAACCCTCTAAGCTTGCCGTCTTGACTGCGATGAACATCGCGCATGAACTCTTTCAACTAAAGAACCGGCAAAAAGAACGAGAAACCGTCATCGGAGGAAAGACGCGGGACATTATCGAAAGTATTGAATTACAGTTTGAAGAGCTCAAAATAGATTGAAACGTCCTTAAGAAAAATGTCTGGCACACAGACCTGTCGACCCTTATAGCTAGGTCATTCATTTTGGGATTCGAATCGGGCGTAAAACAGGGCGACAAATTGGGGCAAAGCCGCACAAACCGATGCCGCCGGGTTCTTCCACTTCCCTCCGTAAGGGACGTCATCGCTATCCCCAGTTTCATCTTCAAAACCCCTTCCGATTGAAAGTACCCCCCACTGTTTCTACGCATGATCTCCAACTGACCATTCACCGCCTCAACCGCATTCGTGGTCGATAAGCTTCTCCGTATGCCCTCAGGGTACTTCAGAAAGTGAAGATAATGATCCCGTTTTTTCGCAATCTCCGCGATAAATGTCGGGGCCTCTTTTGCAAAATGCTCACAAAGATCATCAAATTGTTTGGCCGCAAGGTCAGGGTCCCAACAGGCCTTAATCGCTCGCATCCGCTGGGTGAACTCGATGGCATGGGCTTTACCCAAGTGGGTTTTAGCGTTTCGTTGCATATGGACGACGCAGAGTTTAATGTCCGATTGAGGAAAAAGACCTTTCATGATCGGCAGCAGCCCGGAGAAGTCCTCTTGGATTACCATCATCACACGACGTAAGCCCCGCTCGATCAGACCCCGGAGAATTTTTCTCCATTCTTCGAGATTTTCACGGCCCATCCGTACGATCGATGCCAGCACCCGCTTTTTCCCATCAAGACCCAGTCCAACCACAACATAAATGCAGGCCGGATGAATTCGTTCTCCATCCTTGATCTCCACATATTTGCCATCCAAGAAGAGGGCGAGGAGATCGGGCGCTATCGGCCTGCTGTTGCACAGATCGATCTCTTCGACAAACTCCGACGCGATGGTTTCCACTTCTCGGTCGTTGACAGAGAGGCCCATCTTTCTTATCG
>SBBT01000167.1 GCA_005239595.1 Candidatus Troglogloeales bacterium
ATACAGAGGCTGCAACCAGAGAACTAACATGAGGAATCTGGTAAAAGAAAAAGATAAAAAGTGGAATTAAGAAAACCCGTAAGGCCGTTAGCGAGTTCGGCAAGTTCATCGTTTATTGATTGGCATCCCTAATGGTTGTCTTCCAACGCCGATGTATCTGAAGCAGTTGATCCGGATATTGCTTGACATATGTTTCGATCATGCCTGTAATGATGTTGGCGTGGATCTTAACATCTTTTTCGTAGTCAGCAGTCCGTATAAACGTTATCGGCTTATGAATCGTAATCCTATGCCGGTCACATGGAAGGCGGACGATGGCAAATACCATGGCGACAGCCCCACTCTGCAAGGCAAGCCGCGCCGCGCCAACGGGGGTGTAGGCCTTTCTATTAAAAAGATCGCTCCCATTCGCATAGGCGTCCAGATCGATCAGCAATCCTAAAATTCCTTTTCTATGTAGAACCCCTAATAGTGTCTTTGAAGAAATGGAGCTTCCCCTACTGATTGTCTTGATCTTAAACCTTAAACGAAGTTTTATAATCCATTCGTCAATGCGTAAGCTGTAAAAAGGCGCCGCCATCACATTCAGCGGATAACCACGCGCAGCCAGAGCACATACCATTAATTCCCAATTTCCAACATGTCCCGTCATTAAGACAACAGCATTTCCCCTCTTAAGTGCCTCCTTAAGATACTCCTCACCTTCAATTGAAACGAGAGAATCGATCTGACGCGGTTTAAGGTTTTTAAGGTTTAATACTTCGATCAAACTTTTGCCAAGATTCCTGAAATTCCTTTTGACAATATGCGATAATTCCCGTGCTGACTGGTCACGCCCATACGAAATTCGCAAGTTCTCTATCGATTGTTGTCTCATCCCCCGCAAGAGATAATACAAAACCACACCGATCCTGCCACCGATACGGACGCCCAAACGCCATGAAAAATAACGCGCTAAGAGTGCCACCCATCGCAAGGCAGAAAAAACGGCCCATTCGAAAACCCTTTTAGAAAGTTTCATCTAAAGTCCTCGATAAGGCATCGAATCTGCCGCGTATTTTTTATTTGAAAGTCTACACGGTTCGATCAAACCACTCCTGACTTTAACAGATCATGAAGATGAATAATGCCGTCAACATATCCGCCCTTCCGTACAACCACCAGGGAAGTAATACTGTGGCTCTCCATGAGATGAACCGCCTGCGTCGCCAGCACCTCCCTCGAAATTATTTTAGGATTGTGATTCATCACCTCTTTTACAGGCAAGGAGAAAAGATCTTCGTGCCCATGATCAACCCTTCTGATCAACCGTCGAAGATCGCCGTCGGTTACAATTCCCAATAGGACGCCATTTTCGCTTAACACCGTGGTCATGCCAAATTTCTTTGCCGTCATCTCCAAAACCACCTCACGCATCGGGGTTTGTTCCAAAACTTTTGGAACGGCCTCTCCCACGTGCATGACATCCTCCACCTTAAGAAGAATCGTTCGTCCCAACGTCCCACCCGGGTGAAAAGAGGCAAAGTCCTCTTTTCGGAATCCTTTTTCTTGCAGCAGGGCAACGGCCAGGGCGTCTCCCATTGCCAGCGTAGCCGTTGTGCTGGCAGTCGGCGCAAGACCTAAGGGACATGCCTCTTTACGAACGCCAACATCAAGTACCACATCACTCATTTTTGCCAAGGTCGACTTTGTATTACCCGTCAGCGTGATCAACTTTAAACCGAGCCGTTTAATGGACGGGAGGATCCTAAGAATCTCTTCCGTCTCGCCGCTATTTGAAATGGTGACCACCACATCGTCCTTCGAAATCATCCCCAGATCGCCATGAACGCCTTCTGCCGGATGGAGGAAAAATGCGGGGGTACCGGTGCTCGCCATGGTTGCCGAAATTTTCTTCCCGATCAAACCCGATTTCCCCATGCCGATGACCACCACGCGTCCGCGGCACGCATGGCATAACATCACCGCTTCAACAAATTGATCACCCATCTTCGCGATCAATTCCGAAATCGCCGCAGACTCTATTTCTAAAACCCGCTTTCCCTCTTCTAAGATCATCACTCTTCTCAAATAGGTCGTTCTAAAAGCCAAAACACCCCGGTCCTGAAGCCATGGGCCTTAAACTTTATGGACACGCACATCTTATGCCTGATAAAGGAGCACATCTAAAATTCTCCGTACATCCGAAAGAAGCCGATCAAGCGTGGCAAAGTCGATCATATTGGGGCCGTCCGAGGGCGCCCGATCGGGATCAGGGTGCACCTCCAGAAAAAGACCATCGCAGCCGGCGGCAACAGCAGCGCGTGTCAGAGGGGGAACAAATTCACGCTGTCCCGAAGATACCTTGCCTCCCCCGCCTGGAAGTTGAACGCTGTGGGTGCCGTCAAAGACAACCGGATATCCCCACCGCCTCATAATTGGAAGCGAACGCATGTCGCTAACAAGGTTGTTGTAGCCAAAACTGGTTCCACGCTCCGTCAAAAAAAGATTTTTATTCCCGGACGATTCCAGCTTTTCCACCACATGTTCCATGTCCCAGGGCGCAAGGAATTGTCCCTTCTTAACGTTTACGACCTTTCCTGTTTGTCCTGCGGCAAGGAGGAGATCCGTTTGGCGACAAAGGAAGGCCGGGATCTGGAGGACATCCAGAACCTCCGAGGCGGTTTTAGCCTCGTCAGGCTCATGGATATCGGAAAGTACTGGAACATCCAGCGCCCTCTTTACCTTCTCAAGGATACGAAGCCCCTCTTCCATTCCCATCCCGCGATAGGAACTTACCGAGCTTCGGTTGGCCTTATCGTAGGAAGACTTGAATATAAAAGGGAAACGATGGGATGCGGCGATTTTGGCAATCGATTCCGCGGTTGTTAAAACCAGATCCTCATTCTCAATGACGCAGGGGCCGGCAATGAGGAAAAAATCCCCCTCCATCAATGAAAGGTTTCCGACCTTCATGGCACGTGTCATACCCACCTTTCCTATTTATTCTTCATTGATGCCGCAATAAAATCCCTGAAAAGGGGATGCGGTTTATGGGGCCGCGACTTAAATTCAGGGTGGAACTGCACTGCCAAAAACCATGGGTGATCCGGCAATTCAATAATCTCAACCAGGTTTCCATCCGGAGACAATCCGGATAAAACCATCCCCGCTTGCGTCAGTCGGCCCCGATAATCGTTATTAAATTCATACCGATGGCGATGCCGTTCTGATATCTCCTGTTGTTGATAGGCCTCATAGGCTCGCGATCCTTTTTCTAAACGGCAGGGATAGGCCCCTAACCGCATGGTACCCCCCTTCTCCTTTACATTCCTCTGGTTTTTTAAGAGATCAATGACAGGGAAAAGGCTCTTTGTATCAAACTCGGAACTGTTGGCGTATTGAACTCCTGCAACGTTTCTGGCGAACTCAATCACCGCGCATTGCATTCCCAGACAAATTCCAAAGAACGGGACCTGTCTCTCCCTCGCATAACGAATCGCGGCAATTTTTCCTTCAATGCCGCGGTTTCCAAATCCGCTCGCAACCAAAATACCGTGACATTTTGAAAGAAGCGTCTCCACCCCTTCTTTTTCAAGCCGTTCGCTGTTAATCCATTCCACATGGACCTTTGCGCTATTGCCGATGCCGCCATGAATCAAGGATTCATGCAGACTCTTATAGGAATCCTTCAGGTCGACATATTTTCCTACCAGGCCGATCGTTACCTCGTGGGAAGGATGCCGGATGGTATGAACCATCGCCTCCCAGGGCGCAAGCCTTGGCGGCCGGGCCTTGATTCCCAGTCTTTTTACAATTACCGCATCCAACTGTTCCTGATGAAAAATAAGCGGCACCTCGTAGATGTTCTCTACATCTTTCGCGGTAATCACCGCCTCCGGTTGGAGGCTGCAGAAAAGGGCAATCTTCTTTTTCATCTCCTGGGAGATAAATCGGTCTGTCCGGCAGAGAAGAATGTCGGGCTGAATTCCGATTTCACGCATTTTATTGACGCTATGCTGGGTCGGTTTTGTCTTTAACTCATCAGCGGCCTTAATGAACGGAACGAGCGTCAGATGAATATACAGGACATTTTTACGGCCCACATCCAACGGAAATTGCCGAATTGCCTCAAGAAAAGGGAGGCTTTCAATATCACCGACGGTTCCTCCAATTTCAACGATCACGACACGGACCTTCCTCCCTGCACCCTTCCCGACAGACACGATGCATTGTTTGATTTCATCGGTGATATGAGGCACCACCTGCACCGTTCCACCCAGGTAATCGCCATGACGCTCTTTCCGAATCACGTTGTCGTATATTCTGCCCGTTGTGTAATTGTTCCTTTGCGACATTGAAAGGGAGGAGTAGCGTTCATAATGCCCCAAATCAAGGTCGGTCTCGGCACCGTCATCCGTCACGAAAACCTCTCCATGCTGATAAGGATTCATCGTGCCGGGATCGACGTTAATATAAGGATCCAGTTTAAGAAAGGTAATAGCAAGTCCCCGCGCTTCCAGTAAATTTCCAATGGATGCGGCTGCAAGTCCCTTCCCCAAGGAGGAGACAACCCCCCCCGTAATAAAGATATATTTCACTGATCGCCCCCTATTACAGACGTCGCATCCTGTAGGATTTCCCTCGCCTTGACTATATCTTCTGGCCGGTTCACTTCCATGAAAAATGAGGCCTCCCGGGCATCGATTTCAACCAGATGGACCGATCCACCCGCCTCCAGCACCCGGAGTTGTTCCAGGCGTTCCATGCCTTCCAATATTCCCTCCTTTGAGGCTGCAATGCTTAAAAGAAAATCCCGTTGATAAAGATAGATGCCGTAATGCTTGTAAAATTTAAACGATCCGTTATTCCATGTCTCTGCATAAGGAATCGGAGAGCGGGAAAAATAGAGTGCTTTTCCCCCTTGGGTGGTCACTACCTTGACCACATGGGGAGAGGCCAGCTCTTCTTCAGAGAGGATTTCGGACTTCGCCGTTACCAGCGCAACCCCCTCTTTCTCAAGCACCTGCACCCCTTCTTCAATAATGCGATCGACGACCCCAGGTTCAAAAGCAGGAAGATCTCCCTGCAGATTAACGACAAATGGAAACGGGAGTCCTGCCGCAACCTCCGCTACCCGTTCCGTGCCGGTTTTATGGCCCCTTGCGGTGATTATGACCTCTCCGCCAAATTCCTTTACACGGGCAGCGATTCGATCATCGTCCGTGGCGACCAGGATGCGATCGGCCCGTTTAATACGGCACGCCCGTTCCCAGACATGCTGTACCATCGGCTTGCCACAAATATCCGCAAGGGGTTTTCCCTGAAAACGGCTGGAATCATACCGTGCAGGAATGACAATCAGGATCGGTTTCATGAGAGGGCTTTTTCCAAGAGATCTTTTTTAATAGCGGCGGTCCCCACCATTCCAACCACTTCTCCCGCCGCGACATTCGCCAGCCTCGTGGAGTCTACAAGAGACGCCCCTGCCGAGAGGGAAAGGGCCAGCGTGCCGACCACCGTGTCGCCCGCCCCTGTCACATCATACACCTCTTTTGCTTCGGCAGGAATATGTGTGACACCGCCTCCCTTTTCAAATAAACTCATTCCATGCTCTCCTCTTGTGATAAGAACTGCCCGACATTGAAGCTTATTTAAAATCGTACGGCCTGCAAGGTTCAGCGTCGATTCATCCACGATCTCCACTCCGGCGGCCTGCGACGCTTCCAGATGATTTGGGGTTACGAGGGTCACTTTTTTATAGAGAGAGAAATGTTTGATCTTGGGATCTACAATCACCGGAATGCCGCGCCTGATCAGGCGCGGGAGGATGGCACGAAGAAGCCCTTCCGTGATCATCCCTTTGGCATAATCGGAGACGACTGCACAATGAATACGTGTCATCTCCTCCGTAATCATATCGATGATTTTTTTCTCCGTTTTCGGCAAAAGGTTGATCACCTTTTCATGATCATACCGGACGACATGCTGCTGATGCGCAACAATTCTGGTTTTTTGGGTGGTCGGTCTCTCTTCCTCTAATACCACTCCCGAAAGCCCAACTCCGATCAATTTTAGTTCCCGGATCAGCCGCCGCCCCGCATCATCGTTACCCAGAACGCCGCAAAGGAAGGCCTCACCGCCCAACGTACGGATATTATGTGCAACGTTTCCCGCTCCTCCCAGTAAGACAGATTCCGACAAGACATCCACCACCGGAACGGGCGCTTCTGGTGAAATCCGTTTTACCGATCCCCAAATATAATGATCCAACATTAAATCCCCAATAACCAACACCCTTTTCCCTGCGAATTTATCCAGGTATTGTTTTAATTCTGTCCTGTCAAAAGAACGGGCCATCTTCCCTCTCCGTTTATCGAACAATGCTTCCTATCCGGTTCCACCGGACCCAGTTTTCCTCGCGATCCCAGGACCAATAAATCAGAAAGGCCTTTCCCCTGATTTTGGAGTATTCAACGAATCCCCAAAAGCGGGAGTCAAGGCTATGATCCCGGTGATCCCCCATGACAAAATAGGCGCCAGGAGGGACGACAACCGGACCAAAATTGTCACGATGATTCACCGTTGGCGGGAACATGGACCGATCATCGTTAAGGGCATACGGCTCCGTCATTTTCTGGCCATTGATATAAAGTATCTTGTCCTTAATCTCAACGGTCTCGCCGGGCAGGCCGACCACCCGCTTAATAAAATCCTTAGACTCATCGTTGGGAAACTTAAACACAATGATATCGCCCCGTTTCGGAGACGCAACCGGGATAACGACCTTATCGAAAAAAGGGAGGCGAATGCCATGAATGAACTTATTGACCAGAATATGATCCCCGATATCGAGGGTGGGAATCATCGATCCGGAAGGAATTTTATACGCCTGCACGACGAACGTACGAATAAAGAGGGCCAGAACAATCGCAATCACAAACGTCTCCGCATATTCGCGAAGCGTCGATTTTGCCTTTTTCTTCTGGGATAAGACTAATCCTGCAGTTTCAGAACCGCCAGAAACGCCTCCTGGGGTATTTCCAATCGGCCGACCTGCTTCATTCTCTTCTTGCCTTCCTTTTGTTTCTCCCATAACTTTCTTTTTCTGGTAATATCCCCACCATAACATTTTGCGGTCACATTTTTTCGCATGGCGCTGACGGTCTCCCTGGCAATCACTTTTCCACCAATGGCCGCCTGAATCGCCACCTCAAACATCTGCCTTGGAATGAGTTCCTTCATCTTCTCGGCAAGCTGCCTTCCCTTCGCATACGCCTTGTCCCGATGAATGATAAATGAAAGGGCATCGACGATTTCTCCGTTCAGAAGAATATCGACCTTCACCAGGTCCGCCTCCCGATAACCGATCCATTCGTAATCGAAAGAGGCATACCCCTTTGAGAGGGATTTTAGGCGATCGTAAAAATCGAGCACGACTTCATTAAAGGGAAGCTCATAGGTTAGTTTTACCCGATCGACATCCAGATATTTTAGGTCTTTTTGCACCCCGCGACGGTCCTGACAGAGATTTAGAATAGACCCTAAAAACGTATCCTTGGTAATAATGCTTCCCTCGATATAAGGCTCCTCGAAGAGGACAATCTGCGAAACCTGCGGGAGCTTTGCCGGATTATCAATATGGAGGGTCTCTCCATTTTGGACGGTTACCCGATAGATAACGGTGGGGGCAGTGCCAATGAGGGCCAACTGATACTCCCGCTCTAATCGCTCCTTGATAATTTCCATATGGAGTAGGCCCAAAAAACCGCAGCGAAATCCGAAACCAAGCGCAAGCGACGTCTCCGGTTCATACTGAAAGGAAAAGTCGTTCAAACGTAGTTTATCCAGGGCGTCTCTTAAGTCCTCGAAGGAATCGGCCTCCACGGCATAGAGACCACAGAAGACCATCGGTTTAACCTCTTTATATCCGGGTATCGGGGCCGCCGCCGGACAGGCGGCATCCGTCACGGTATCGCCGATCTTCGTCTCGCTGACATCTCTTATTCCAGACACAATGTAGCCGACTTCGCCAGCCGTCAAAGACGCAACCTCTGTCTCTTTCGGGGTGAAAACACCAACCGACAAGACTTCATGTGTCTTTTGATTCGACATTAATCGAATTCGCATTCCTTTCTGAACCGTGCCGTCCACCACCTTGACCAAAACAACCGCCCCGCGATAATTATCAAACCAGGAATCAAAGATCAAGGCCCGGAACGGAAGCGTCTCGTCTCCCTTCGGCGGCGGAATAAGATGGATCACCGACTCCAGAATCTCTTTGATTCCCAGTCCCTCTTTGGCAGAAGCGAGCAGCGCGCCAGATGCGTTTAATCCCAGGATATCCTGGATTTGTCGTTGTGTTTCTACAACATCGGCACTTTGTAGATCAATCTTGTTGATGACGGGAATAATGGCAAGGTCATTCTCCATCGCAAGATACGTATTGGCAATCGTCTGTGCCTCGACCCCTTGTGAGGCATCCACCACCAAAAGGGCCCCCTCACAGGCAGCAAGACTTCTTGAGACCTCATAGGTAAAATCCACATGTCCCGGCGTATCAATCAGATGCAGTGTGTAACTTTTGCCGTTGTCTGCCTGATATGTTAAGCGGACGGCATGGGCCTTAATCGTAATGCCCCTCTCCCGCTCCAGGTCCATATCGTCTAAGATCTGCGCTTTCGATTCGCGCAGTGTCACTGCGCCCGTTAACTCCAGAAGCCGGTCGGCCAACGTAGACTTTCCGTGGTCTATATGCGCGATAATGGAGAAGTTTCTAATAAGCTCTTTCAAACAAAACTCCCTAGCACAATCCGATATCCGATAACAGCTGTACCGACACTTCGGTGCCGGCCGATACCTGTTCTGTCTCCTCCGGAAGGATAATAAAGGCGTTGGCCTTTACCATGGACAGCAAGATGCCGGAATCCTGGTCTCCTGTCATTCGCACGAAAAACTTCCCCTCTCGCGTGGAGACGATACCCCTTAAAAAGGTGCGCAATCCCCGATGTTTTTTGACCGTATCCTCTAAAACAGCCGAAACAACCGGGCGATAAAGCCGATCCCGGCCAGCAGCAAAAAGAAGCGCCGGCCGGACAAACTGCTCAAAGGTCACCAATGAGGAAACCGGGTTTCCAGGAAGACCAAAAAGCGGCTTTCCAAAAAGTGTTCCGAAGGCAAGCGGCCTGCCGGGCTTCATCGCGACTTTCCAGAAGATCATTTTGACCCCAAGCTCCTCTATGACCTCTTTCACAAAATCATAATCTCCCATCGATACCCCGCCGGAGATCACAATAAAATCAGCGTATCGCCCACGCGCAATCTTTTCCGCCAGGTCGGCCTTGTTGTCTCTGGCAATCCCCAGCAGCATCGGAATGCCGCCGGCATCCACCACCTGGGCTGCCAGGCCGTAACTGTTACTGTTATAAATCTGACACAGACTTCTCTCCTCATGAAGGTCTGCCAACTCATTTCCCGTCGCTAAAATTGCCACCCGGGGTTTCTGATAAACAGAAACCTGTGATATCCCCAGTGAGGCAATCATGGAAATCTCGAAAGGCCGAATGGAGATACCCTGTTTTAATATCCGTTCTCCTGAAGCAGCCGCCTCCCCCTTCTTCCGGATAAATGCCCCGACCTCAACCTGATCAAAAAGGGTCACCTCTTTTCCAGAACACTTTGCCTCTTCGATTTTCACGACCGCATCGGCCCCGTCTGGGACAGGGGCCCCCGTCATGATCTTTGCCGCCTCTCCCCGTCCGACTTTCTTATTCGGCATCTGACCCGCCTGCACCTCTTCCACCACCGTCAGATGGACAGGAGTATTTTGAGAGGCCCCCTCTGTATCGGCTCCGACCACAGCGTATCCATCCATCGCAGAGGTATTCCAGGGAGGGAGATTAATCGAAGAGACAATATCAGAGGAGAGGGTTCTTCCGAGAGAGGCGCCTAAAAACAGCCATTCGGCCGGCATCCGCACGATTTGAGACAATATTTTTGTTTGCGCCTCTTCTACAGAAATCATAAGGGACTTCGCAAATAGCCTGCCTGTCGTCGTTGTTCGCTACAGACCGTTCCGTGTGGTTACTCCCTCCAATTTCCACGGCGATGTCATCAGCCACGGGTTAACCTCCTCCAGTGGAAGCGGGGCACAGATGTAATGTCCTTGCGCGACATCACAACCCATCTCGGTCAATCGCTCCAAAATCACGGGGTCCTCAACTCCTTCGGCGATCACCTGATGTCCTAAGGCGTGGGCGAGATCAATAATGGACCGCACAATAATACGATCCTTCGCGTTTTCTTTCATGGCGATAATAAAAGACCTATCGATCTTAACATCATCCACCGGCAGCTCTTTCATGTATCCCATCTGGGCATAGCCTGTTCCAAAATCGTCCAGACAGAGCCGCACGCCGGATTGTTTTAATTCCTTAAGGAAATTCAAAGAACGCGGAAGGTTTTCAATCATATGGCTTTCGGTAATCTCTATCTCCAGCAAGGAAGGGGGGATTCCGGCACGCGCTATAAGATCATGAATATAGACAATAAGCGACTTGTCGAACAGATTTCTGGCAGAGAAATTCACCGCGACGGGGACTTTTAAATCTGCCTGATACCAGGCACGGCATTGTCTCAACGCGGTGCTTAATGACCACTGGGCGATGTGCCTGACCAATCCGGTTCTCTCCGAAACAGGAATGAATTGATTGGGAGAGAGGATGCCATGCTCCCGATGCCTCCACCGAATCAACCCCTCTACACCCACAACCGTTTTTGTTTGAAGCCGGACCTTTGGCTGGTAGGCCAAAAACATCTCGCCGCGGTCAATGGCAGATCGCATTTCTCCCATCAAACCGATGCGGAAAGGACTATGCCGATCCTGATCGAAGGAGTACACCTGATAGCCGTCATGGGTCTCCCGTGACAGGTACATGGCAACTTCAGCCTGTTGAATAAGACTCTTGGCGGTTGTCCCGTGATCTGGAAAACAGGAAATTCCGATGTTCACATCGAGCGAAATGGGGATCTGGCCGATTTGAAACGGTTCCTCCATTCCAGCTAGAATTTTCTCTGCGACCTGTGTGGCGCCATCCTCTGCCGTTTTAGGCAAAACAAGTGAAAACTCATCTCCACCCACACGCGAAAGCATATCCTGCGAGAAAACAGCCAGCCTCTTCCCTACCTGCATGAGTAACTGATCTCCGAGGTTATAACCGAGAGCCTGGTTGACCTCCCGAAACCTCTCAATATTAATCAAGAGAAGGGACATCTTCTCACCCGCTCTCATGGACGCGACAACTACCTCGTCTATCCTCGTCTCCAACGAATTACGATTAGGCAGCGAGGTCGTGGTATCGTAATAGGCCATTCTTTTCACCATGGCCTCCGCTTCTGTCCTCTTTTTCGCATCATCGACCTCTTTTAGCGCCCTCTCTACAACCGGAGCGAGACGATCCAGCCGATTCTTGCTCACATAATCGGTCGCTCCATTCTTTAACGACTCAACCAGTTTTTCTTCACTTAATATCCCGGTCACAAAGATAAAGGGAATTTTTACGTTCGCCTCCTTTGTGATGAATAACGCCGAAAGGCCGTCAAACAGGGGAAGATAGTAATCAGCCAAAATCAGGTCATACGGGCCTTTTGTCAGTTGCTCTTTGAAGGCTTCTTGCGTATCCACCCGTGTGATCTGGCAAGAAAATCCCTCTGACAGGAATCTGCTGTAAACAAGATCAACATCAGTTTTACTATCTTCGATGTAAAGAATGGTCAGCTTTTTCCGCATAAGACCTATCCCTATTGGAGAGGACAAGATGAAATGGGCCTGCCTGATGTGCTCTTAAGCAAGATCAATGCTTATTATGTCGAAGGAGATCTAGGAATTCCGCCCTTGCCTTAGGATCAGTTTTAAAGGCCCCCAACATCGCGCTGGTCACTGTTTTGGAATTCTGCTTTTCCACACCCCGCATCATCATACAGAGATGCGAGGCCTCGATGACCACTCCCACACCCAAGGGGTGGATTTTATCTAAGATGGCTTCTGCGATTTGAGAGGTTAGACGCTCCTGAAGTTGCAACCTGCGGCTGAATATTTCAACAATGCGGGGTAGTTTGCTTAATCCGACCACCTTTTTATTCGGGAGGTATGCGATGTGGCATTGTCCGAAGAAGGGAAGGAGATGATGTTCACACAAAGAAAAAAAATCGATATTCTTTACAATCACCATTTCATCATGGCTAACCGAATAAAAGGCATCATTTAATGCCTTGTCCACATCCTGATGATAACCTTTGGTCAGGAATCGAAGCGCTCTCTCCACGCGTCCGGGTGTTCCTCTCAATCCCTCTCGCGTTGGGTCCTCACCCAGCAACACAAGAAGCTTCTCGGCAATTTCGCGAATCGTCCCTTCTTCAGTCATAACACTATTCATGCTAAACATACACTTTCACTAAATATACTTAACCTACTTTATTTCAAGTATTTTATTATACGTTGTCAGGTTTGTACAGCCGTTCTCATTGACCCAAACCATATCCTCAATTCGTACCGCTCCGATATCCGGATAATAGAGTCCGGGCTCAACCGTTACAACCTCCCCCTTTTGTAATATCCAATCGCTCTTGCTAATTCTAGGGGGTTCATGGATGTCGAGGCCGACGCCATGTCCTGTTCCATGGAAAAACCCCTGCATCCGCCCCCCCACTTGTCCCGTCTTATAACCGTGAGAATCAAATAACGCCATAATTTCCTCGTGAATTTCCTTCCCGTGCGCACCATTTTTCACACGAGAAATTCCAAGGAGTTGTCCTTCGAGTACGGTATCGTACAGACGCTTTAGACTATCCGACGCCTTCCCCTTCACCACCGTGCGACTCATATCGGCATAGTATCGGCTCTCGCTCGATTTTGGGAAGACATCAAAAATGATTGGCTCATCGGCGCGTAAGGGTCCGTATCCCTCGTTATGGGGGTCGCAGGCATCGCTGCCGCAGGCAACGATCGTATGCTGGGCGACACATCCCTTCTCCATCAGATGCAGGTGCAGGACGCGTCGTATCGATTCGGAGGTTACGACCGATCCATTTAAATAAAGAAACCCCTCTCTTATTTCCGCGTTTCGAAGAAGATCCATCGCCGCATCGACCGCCGATTGTGCCTTACAAATCGCATCAACTTCTTCTTTTGATTTTATGACGCGTTCATCAAAGAACGGCTCCCGCTTAACCGAAAGGGCTATCCCTCGCGCGCGCAAGGCATCTCCATATGCCAAGGGAAACGACGCGGGGACAGTTGCCTCTCTGACCCCTTTTTCCTGCAAGAAATCATACACTACATCCATGAACTCCGAAGGGCCGCCTCTCTTCGTTTTTTGCTCATATTCTGAATAAGAGAGGACAGCATCCACCTTCGCCTGGGAGCGGGCGCGATCAATCTCCAAATCGCTCATTAACAGACAGGAACGACCACCGGTTTTAAGATAGATAAAAGGATCGGGGGCTAGAAACCGCGTGGCATAGTACATGTTTGAATCGGTCTCGCTGGAGGCGATCATTAATATATTTTCCAAGTTTAATGATTCCCTTCCGCTTCCAGGAACTTTTCGGCGTCTATGGCGGCCATGCAACCGGACCCCGCCGCTGTAATTGCCTGACGGTATACTGAATCCTGAACATCGCCCGACGCAAAAACCCCTGGGATATTGGTGCAAGTGGTCCCGGCCGAGGTTATAATATAACCACGCGCATCTAACTGAAGCTGACCTCTGAAAATGGCGGTATTCGGTTCATGGCCAATGGCGATAAAAACGCCGTCAGCCCTTTTCTCAAAGATTCCCCCTGTTTTTAAATCTTTCAGCCGTATTCCTTCCACCGTGCCAGATGGTCCATCCAAAATATCCTCAACGGTGGTATTCCAAAGAAAGGCGACTTTCGGGTGACGCAACGCCTTCTCCTGCATAATTTTGGAGGCGCGCAATTTATCTCTTCTATGGATAATCGTCACCTGGGTAGCGAATCGGGTTAAGAATGTGGCCTCTTCAATGGCGGTGTCCCCACCGCCCACAACAAACACCTCCTTGCCGCGAAAGAAAAAGCCATCACAGGTTGCGCAGGCTGAAACGCCATGACCCATCAGGCGCGCCTCGGACGGAAGGCCCAACAGCTTGGCCCGCGCCCCCGAGGAGATAATCAGCGCCCTGGCGCGATACGTTTTTTCACCGTCTATTACAATGGAGAACGGGCGGGATGAGAGGTCCACAGCGGTGACATCTCCGCTTAAGATCGTCGTTTCAAAACGCTCCGCCTGTTTCCTCATCTCCAGAATAAGCTGCGGGCCTTGAATTCCCGTCGGGAATCCCGGGAAATTATCCACATCGGTTGTGATCATCAACTGTCCCCCTGCCTGGGCCCCTTCTATCAGGAGAGGTCGCAAATTGGCACGGCCCGCATAAATCGCAGCGGTCAAGCCCGCCGGCCCCGACCCAATGATCACCACATGCTGCACGCCAGAAATATTAGAATCAAAACCCAACCTTATCCTCCCAGATCATTTAGAACATCTTTTATGTTTTTCCGAACACAGGTAAAAATCGGCGTATCCCGTTCCGTGTAGCGACTCGCCTCCGCTTCGCGCAATTCCATGACAAGATCCAGAAAATCGGATGGATGATCGCTCTCAAACGAGACAACAAACTCAGCGTCATCCAGTCCAAACGAATAACTGGTATTGATTTTCACAGTTGGATACCGATGGCCGGTTGCAATATGCTGGTCCATCATTTTCTGGCGTTCCGCCTTGGGAAGCAGATACCATGCCCTTGTTTTAACAAACGGATAGATAAAAAGATATTTGGCCTCACCCGGAACGATA
>SBBT01000057.1 GCA_005239595.1 Candidatus Troglogloeales bacterium
CGATGTCCCCACCGCGTCTACACCTACGATACCGGATTTCAACGGATTTCCGTCCGCGTCTTTTGCCAGGACACGAAGATCGTTTGTTGGAGGGAAGAGCAGATCGATTTCTACTGCCGTTTCGATCGCCTCGACTTTTCCCTGACGGGTCACGGTTTTTCCGTTACCAGAGTTATGAGCGGTGATCTCGAAACGCCCCGGCGGAAGCCCCAGGAAAAGGTACTGCCCCTCTTCATAGTAATCTGGAAAGTCCATCCGGGCAAAACCGTAATCATTTACAATGTCCGGACTGGTCGTAAAGAGTGCACGCCAATCCGCCAGCTGTATCGGCGTATACTGCCCTTTATAGGTCCCGCCGACTTTCCCTTTTACCACCGATATCGGAATCACAAGAGGCGGCAGAACGATTTCGTCCCGATCAATTGTTACCGTTTGAACGGCACTCACATTTTGGCTGAAAGATTGTGTCGATGCCTCGATCACGATTTCTTCTCCACTCATAACCTCCAGGCTTGTCGAAAAATACCCCTCTTCGTTAGTCCACAACCTATCCATTCGATCCCCATAAGAATTCTCAAGATAAACACTATTTAGATATGGAATGCCCGTTTCGCCATCCCCGGCCACCACCTGTCCTTTAATATCGGCTGTGCAAAGCGGGATCGCAATATCAATTACTCTACCGTCACTGCCGGCGGGAATCGATATGGGAACCGATGCCGTGGTATAGCTGGCATAAGATACTTTAGGGAAGACCTTCAGAATATACTCTCCCACTGTAAAACCGGAAAATAGAGCTCGTCCCGTAGCATCGGTTGATTTGTTCACCTCCGGATCGGAAGAATCTGTCTTTAATAGAAGCAGCCTGCGGTATGGAGCCGGTTCACCACAGGTCGTTACGGTTACCGAAAGATTGGCGATGACCGGAAATTGTAACACCGCTTCGACAATCTCATTTTCCTCATTCAACTCAACCAACTGATCCGTGAAAAACTGAGAGAACTCCTCTTCGGGGCGGAAGGCACGAACGTCATAGCTTCTCACGAGAAGATCTTCAAATGTCACAATCCCCTGACCATCTGTTGTTTCCTGATAAGAGCTCAGTTTCACTAATGACCCGACGGCCGGCTCTCCACTGGGTAAAACAACCTTGACCCTTATGGTTCCCTTGGACGATAAAATAAGGTCTTTCGTGGTTGTACCCACCCCAATATTTAGGCGGGGCGCGATGGTAAGGCCCGTACTTGAGTCTGTTACCAAAAGCTGAATCTTTCCTATTGGAAGATGAATAAATTGATATTGACCGAACGCATTGGTGGTAACGGATCCGTAGTATTCGCAATACCCATTACCTTTACAGATATTGATATAAACAGCCTGGCTACTCACAGGGTTGCCGGACGATGTCATTACCTTTCCTTCCAGATGACCTGTCGGCTCGACCGGGATCGAAACCACTGTTTTTGTCGAGGCAACGATGTCGAATTCGACGGATCCCAATATATCTCTGTTTTCCGTTTGGGGATGATCGATGAAAAGAGCCGCCTCATAACGCCCTGGAGGAAGCGCTAAAAAGGTCGCGGAACTGTTGGGATGAGCGATATTGCTAACAGAATAACTCTGCTTTGATTCCTTGTGTGTCAGAGTAATCCGGGCCTTTCCCGTGATTCCACCAGGGCGTTCAAAAGAGAGGGTGGCCGCTCCTATTTCTGTAAAAACGAGTGTAGTCGAAAGCACACCGTCTTCATCGATGGCCGTAACGGTCTGAGAAGAAACCGTCTTCTCCCCGAAATGCTCAAATGCTTGAAGATAAATCGGTTGCCCCTGGGGCAATAAGGGATCGCGTTCCCCATTTATATTCTTCTGAAAATCTATCGTGAGCGATCCTGTTTCGTCCGTCACGGCTTCATACGTTATAGGAAAGATCGGATCGGTCGATTTAAAATGGACTCGCGCGTTGGGGGCGGGAAGGAGTTGGTTTTCTACTTTTTGAAAAACATCAACTGATAATTTTGAAATCATTTGAGGGGCCGTAAGGGAGGGATCACGATCTTTCTCAAGATCGAAATTGATAATCGAAGCCAACTCTCCCTCTGAAAGCCCTTCCAGCATCTCCGGCGGAAGTCTTTGCAATCGATCGAGAGTCGGTTGCTCTCCCTCCTTATTCCACGGCATAGAATAAAAGTGGATGAGTCCGACGGTTTCCCCCGGTTCGATGATCAGCTCTTTTATTCCATACGTTATTGAGTAATGCCAGTACGGATTCCGGACCGGTTCAGAAACCTCCCCAAAAAGACTGCCTTTTTTTGCCGACCTTCCAAAGACAAGAGCAAGGGCCTCATCACCTTGGGTATCCTGCCGGGAGTGATCCCATTCCGGAGTGATATTTATATTTTTCACTCCTTCTTCTTTTCCTTTTCCAGAAATCATAATCCATCCTTCCCCCGATTGTACGAACGGAGGGGAAGCATCATTGTAGCCAGACAGTAATCTTGTCGAAGAGGAGATCTGAAGGGTCACGTTGATTGGCTCATCGGTCGGATTGGTCAGTGACTCTAATCCCCGAGCCGCGTACCCTCTTTTAGGCACATAAAGTTTCCGTGTCATAACAATTCCGCCCGGTCCTTCCTGCATCATTGTTGAAATCTCCCGTCGATCATCTTCGTGTCTTCCAAAAAGCCCCGTTGGGAAGGTGGCGGTTTGTCCATTCACGGTTAGGGATAACGTATTACACTCACACGTACGGGAAATGTGATTGTCCTGGGTAACGCTGCCCGTTTGAGAAAATGTATAAGCGGATCCCGGCATCTTAAGGGTCGTGGGAAGTGCAACGATGTTGTCAATTAACGAGAGATTTAAAATCAGCACCTCCTGATCGTGGCTTAACTGCCCCTTTGCATCGGCCCCATATCCGGAATAGGCCGAATGTTGCGCTCCCCTCGCTTCGATCGTAACCGGCCCCACCGGAATATACCCGGCAAAATAAGAACCATCCTGCTTGCTATATATCGTTCTTGTTGACTCGCCGTACCATCCCAACGGATTTGCAAAATTGAGTTTCAGAACAACATGCGCCGCCGGCACACCGTTGGGATCAAAAACATACCCGGTAACCAACCCCACCGGTAAAAGGACAATATCCTGCTCGATAACCTCTTCATTGTTTTTCAGCAGAACCGATGCCGGTTGCGCCATGAGACGCCCTTCTACCCGGGCTGTAAGCTGATAGGGAAAAGTTCGCACTTCAAGGGCCGTAAACGAAAACTGCCCTTGGTCATCGGTCAGGACTTGTCGGCTCTCAAGCGACACCTCC
>SBBT01000128.1 GCA_005239595.1 Candidatus Troglogloeales bacterium
GCTGGTGCGATTGCGCCCATATGAAGGTGAACACCCTCGAGAAAATTCTTTGGTCCCTGGAAGAGATGCAATTCCCGATTACGGTCGAGGAACAAATTATGCATCGAGCCAGGCGGGCGATTGAACGCATGTTAGAAGTTCGCACATAAGGCAGGATGATCATGCCAGTTGTTGGACGGATATTGATTTCCCTCGGCGTCCTCTTCATCCTGATTGGAGGTGTCTTCTTGCTTGCCGGGAAAATACCCGGCATCGGCCGTCTGCCGGGGGATATCTTTATCCAGCGTAAAAACTTTACCGTATACGTTCCCCTTGCTACCTGCCTCTTGGTCAGCGTCATCCTCTCTTTTCTCTTTTGGCTCTTTGGTAGACGGTGATACACCTCTTTCTTGCGCTCTCCTTTTTATTTGCGCCGGCTCCTGCCATGGCCGGTGAGGTTGTCCGTATTGTTTTGATTCAAGATTCCCCTGGTGTCCTATTCACCTCAACGGAAGGGTTTTTCGTCCATAGAAAGTCTGGCGCGCCTCTTTATCTGCGTCCAGTTTTATCCGCAACGATCGGCATAAAGAGAGGGCTTACGGTAAACCGGTTTGACAGCCTAGAAGACGAACTAACCTTTTTGCCTAAAGAGGGGGGAAAGATTTCAGTAGAGCGGCGTCCCTATGCCGGAATAGTCCGGGTTAAGAAGAAAAAGGGAGGGCTTTGGGTTATCAATGAAGTCGATGTGGAGGAATACTTAAAAGGGGTTGTCCCCGCGGAAATGGCGTCTGATTGGGAATTGGAGGCGCTAAAAGTTCAGGCAATCATCTCGCGCACGTATGCCCTTTATCAAAAAGAGGAGCACCAAAGACGCGATTTTGATCTGATGTCCACCGTTCTCTCCCAGGTCTATCAGGGAGGGGAGGTGGAGGATTCCCGCGCCTCCCTGGCTATTGCAGAGACCGCAGGAATGGTGTTGACCTATGGCGGCAGGACCGCCCTGACCTTCTTTCATTCTACATCGGCCGGACCGACGGAAGACGCAGAAGAACGATGGAATATTAATCTTTCTTACCTCAAAGGGGTTAATTGTCCGCTTGACCGGGATTCACCTTACTATCAATGGAAAAGAACGATCTCTCTGCGGGAGATGGAGACGGCGATCCGGAGGCTGAACCATTCTGTCGCTACCGTCACGCTGCTTGCCCCGCTTCAATGGAGCAGGGCCGGGAGAATCCTGACGTTGAAGGTTCTCCATTCGGAAGGAGAAATGGTGTTGAAGGCGGAAGACCTTCGAGCGGCCCTGGGATACAAATTTCTACCGAGCACCCGTTTTACGATCGATTCGTTTGGGACCGAAATTCAGATCAGCGGCATGGGTTATGGCCATGGGGTGGGTCTCTGCCAATGGGGGGCCAAGGTTATGGCGGAACAGGGATTGAAAGCGGGCGAAATCCTGCTCTATTATTATCCTGGCGTGACCCTTCAATCGTATAAGGAGATTAAATCGTTCCTAAAGAGCAACTAGCTACCGTTGCGTTTGATTATTTCCTTGACCCGGCGCTGATTGCCGAGGTGCCGGTTCCTGTCAGGGATCAGTCGCGCCTGCTTATTCTCGATCGAAAGTGGCAGCGCATCAAACATAGCACATTTGCAGCGCTGCCCGACTATCTTCAACCAAACGACCTGATTGTATTTAATGACACGCGGGTTCTACCGGCCCGCCTCTATGCAGAAGCGGAATCAGGGAAGCGGATAGAACTCCTGCTGCTTGGGCCATGTGTCTCCCCGCATGGGAATACATGCCGTCGCTGGAAGACATTGGTGAAAGGCAGGGTCCGCTCGGGGATGTCCTTGATTTTTCAAGAAGGCGTCGTAGGGCATCTCGTTGGGGAATCGAGAGGGGGAGAATGGGAGATCGTATTTGATCTTCCGCAGGGAGTGGATCTTTATCCGTATATCGAACAGTGGGGTGCTATTCCGCTTCCTCCGTATATCTTAAAAAAAAGGGAAGTCTCGCCTTCCGATAAAATACGATACCAAACGGTCTATGCGGACATCCCAGGTTCCGTGGCGGCGCCTACGGCGGGGCTTCATTTCACCAAGGAATTGATTGAGGCGATAAAAAGACGGGGGATCCAGACAGCGACGATTACATTACATATCGGGCTGGATACGTTTCAACCGATACGAACTGATTCCATTGTGGAACATGCCATGCACCGGGAGCGGTTTCATCTATCGGAAGAGACGGCAGAAAAGGTGAATTTTACGCTGAGAAATGGCGGAAGGGTAGTGGCCGTCGGCACGACGGTGACACGGACGCTGGAAAGCGTGGCAAATTCGGACGGGACGGTCCGTCCTTGCTCGGGGGAGACCGATTTATTCATTACACCCGGTTTTACATTCAAGGTGGTTAATGTCATGGTTACTAATTTTCATTCCCCGCGATCGACATTATTGGTGATGGTGTCGGCTTTCTCAGGCTATGAGTTGATCCGATCCGCTTACAGGGAGGCCATACGGCAAAAGTACCGTTTTTTGAGCTTCGGCGATGCCATGTTGATATTGTAGCTGTTTCTGAATAAGTTTTAGAAGTGTGAGGGTGCGCCATGCGCGCGCTACAACAATTAAAACAGGGAAAAGCGCGACCCGTTAAGGTGCGCGTCCTCCGTCTAATTAGTGCGGTCGTTTTAGCCCTTTTTTCAGTCGGTTTTCTCTGGTTAACGACCGAAGATCGATCTTCTTCTCCCCCTCCCAGCGATTTCAAGTTGAAAGAGGTTCCCTCCCCGATACTGTATTCGGGCAGGAAAGCATCGCCCCAATCCGATCGTGTTGCCGCGACTCCTCTTCGTACGCCCAAGACCACGACGCAGATACTCGATCCTCCTCCTATTGAGATTAAACTGGCTTTAAAGCCGATTGAGAGGGAGGAGTTGACTTTTTTTAAGACATTAAGGGGAAAGACAACCGTTGCCCTGAAGCCAAAAAAAGAGACCGATTCAAAGAAGCAGGGAATAGAGCAACAAAAGGCAAAGGCACGTCCGGTGAAGGTGTCTCAAAAGCCGACATCCCGGGGAGGATATACACTTCAAGTGGCATCTTTTCCCATGGTAAAAGATGCAGAGACCTTTTCCAAGAGGCTCAGGGAAGAAGGATATGACTCGTATGTGTCGGTCGGGGAGGTTCCAAAGAGAGGGAGATGGTATCGGGTGCGCATCGGCCATTACCCTGACCGGATAACGGCGCAAGAATCAGGAGAATCTATCTTTGCGGACGAGCAATTAGACTATATAATTATCCCGGATCGGTAATGACACAGAAATTACACGTCATCTGCAGGGATTTATTTCTACCGGGGGGAGTTTTCCACACGGGGATGCCAGGTTATGAGTGCCGGACCTCCCAGGTGGCTATGGCCGAGGCCGTTGCCGCAGCGTTGGAAGGCAAAGAGACGCTGCTGGTGGAGGCGCCAACGGGTACAGGCAAAACCTGGGCCTATCTCGTCCCGGCGATTTTAAGCGGTAAGAAGGTGGTGATCTCCACCGGCACCAAGACGCTTCAGGATCAGCTCTATCAGAAAGATATCCCTCTTTTGGCGTCTCTGATGCCGGACACATTTACCAGCAGCGTGATGAAGGGAAAATCAAATTATCTCTGCTGGTTTCGCTTTAACCAATGGATGGAACAAGACCCCCTTTTTGGAAGAGAGCCCGATTTTAAAACGCTTCGATCATGGCTACAGACGACCGCGACGGGAGATCGTGCGGAGATGGTCTCTCTCCCCGATGAGGCCCCCGTTTGGCAGGATGTTTCCGTAAAGGCGGAAGCCTGTCTAGGTGGAAAGTGCCCGGAGTATGAGCGTTGTTTTATCACGCGGGCCAAGATGGCTGCCGCCGCAGCCGACATTGTGATTGTCAATCATCACCTTTTTTTTGCAGACCTTGCCTTAAGAGATGGCTCTTATGGGGCGGTCCTTCCCCATTACGACGCCGTGGTCTTTGATGAGGCGCACCTTCTGGAAGAGGTTGCGGAGCAGTACTTTGGAATCTCAATCAGCAGTTACCGGATGGAAGATTTCGCGCGAGATGCGATGCGGGAGTTTGTCTCTTATCAAGAGGAGGAATGCGCCAGGCTTTGCAGGCACCTTTTGGAAGAATCTCGACAATTCTTCTCACAGTTTAGGCGGGATCGGGAACGATACCGGCTGACCAGGCAACAGATAACGTCAAAGACAGAGGAGGCAGGCGGGCATCTTGTTTTGTCTTTGGATCGGTTAAAAGAGGCGATTAACCTGTCGAAGGTTCAAAATGAGGGGGCCTCCCACCTTATCGTCCGGATTGAACGGTTGCGTGAAGATACAATGCTTTTCCTGGAGATGGAGGAAGCGACTTATCTCTACTGGGTGGAGACCTCTGCAACGGGCGTCTTCCTGCATGCCTCGCCTCTTGATGTTTCGACCATTTTACGAGAACGTCTCTTTAGTCGTGGCATTCCGATCATTCTCACCTCGGCGACACTCGCCTCGCAAACGGGATCAGGCGACGATTTTAATTATGTCAGAGGCCGGCTGGGCATTGATGTGGCGGAGGGGCTGGTCCTGTCCTCTCCATTTGATTATGAAAAACAGACGTTGCTTTATCTTCCCAAAAATCTTCCCTCCCCTGGAAGCGATTGTTTCGTCACCGCGATTTCCGATGAAATTATCAGGATTTTGCAAACAACCGGCGGGCGGGCTTTACTTCTGTTTACAAGCTGGAAGGTATTGGAAGATGTCTATCGAAATGTCAGAGGCCGGCTTCCGTATCTTTTACTGAAACAGGGGGACCACCCGAAGCAGGCGCTGCTTGATCTTTTTCGTAAGGAGGTCACTTCGGTCCTCTTTGGGACGGCAAGTTTCTGGCAAGGGGTGGATGTTCCGGGAGAGGCCCTCTCGTGCGTGATCATTGATAAGCTCCCTTTTGCCTCTCCCGCAGATCCGCTCGTTGCTGCACGGGTTACGTCGCTGGAACAGGAGGGGGAAGATCCCTTTCTCGCGTATCAGCTCCCTTGTGCCATTCTCCTTTTACGCCAGGGGGTGGGGCGATTGATTCGAAGCCGAAACGATCGTGGCATGATCGTGATTCTGGATAATCGCGTGGCGAAAAAATGGTACGGAAAGTTTTTCTTAAAAAGCCTCCCGCCGGTTCGTAAGACCAACGCTTTTGAAGAGGTCCATGCCTTTTTCAACCGGAAACCCGATCTTAGTTAAGGTTGCGCTCGTTGGAATAGAAACGCTATAATCGCCCTGACCGCTCTAAACAAACTGCTACTGTGAGGAATGAGATGCCGCCACAAATGGACCCCTTTTTTTTGAAGAAGGAGCCGTACTATCAGCCGATCGGCGAGGAGGTTCCCCTCTTTCGTGCGGCTTATGAGGCAAAACGGCCTGTCCTGCTAAAAGGTCCGACCGGTTGCGGTAAAAGCCGGTTTGTCGCCTACATGGCCTATCATCTTAAGCGGCCGCTTATAACCGTTGCCTGCCATGAAGATTTAACCGCATCCGACCTCGTCGGCAGGTATCTCCTTCATGGGGATGAGACAATCTGGTCGGATGGGCCACTTTCTCTGGCGGTAAAATATGGCGCCATCTGTTATTTAGATGAGGTGGTCGAGGCGAGAAAAGATACGACCGTGTTGATTCACCCCTTGACGGATGATCGGCGGATTCTGCCGGTAGAAAAAAAGGGGGAGATTCTGACCGCCTCAGATGATTTCATGCTGGTCATTTCGTATAACCCCGGTTATCAGAGTCTGTTGAAGGATTTAAAACAGAGTACCCGCCAGCGGTTTATCGCCCTGGAGTTTTCCTATCCCCCACGGGACGCGGAGATCCAGATTGTTGCGCATGAGGCGGGGGTTTCGGAAGAGATCGCAAGAAGCCTGGTGGTCATTGGCGAAAAGGTGCGCAACCTTAAAAACCACGGTCTGGAAGAAGGAGTCTCTACCCGCCTTTTGATCTATGCGGCCCAGTTGATTCAAAAGGGGATTCCCCCCCATCTCGCCTCCCTGGCCGCCATTGCTGATGCCATGACCGATGATGCGGATATGCGCCGCAGCATTCTGGAGGTCATTAAGGCCATCTTTCCGTAGCCAGGAATCGATCCTCCCCGTCACACCCGATATCAGGAGTAACATGAACAGAAAAACGCCTGCCGAAATCATCC
>SBBT01000032.1 GCA_005239595.1 Candidatus Troglogloeales bacterium
AGCCTAGAGACAATCAAGCGGGCCTCTCACATGGCTCATCTCATTCAAAAAATGACACCTCAAGAGGAACCAAATGCTGCCATATATCAACTCCTGCACGAAGGGTTCACCTTTCTGGAACGTGGATTAAATCCTCCGCTCTCGTCGCTCCTTTTCATGATGAAACTCACCTATTACAGTGGGTATCAGCCAAGGTGGAATCACTGTTTAAAGTGTAAAAGCTCCTCTTCTCAAGGGCGGACCTATTTTTCGAGCGCAGATGGAGGGACCCTCTGTGCAAAATGCGCTGATGGATCATCTCGTCTGGTTTCTATTTCTGCGGGGGCCCTTGCCTTCCTAAGAGCCACGCAACAGATCAATTATAAGATTGCGCACCGCTTTAAACCAACGCTCACGATCTATCAAGAAATCGAAACCCTTTTTAGAAATTATCTTGCCCACACAACAGGCAGCCCTTTACCGAAACTCATCAGAGAAGACTTCGCCGAATCTGTCTTCTCAAGGTAGATTTAGCAAGATATTCTGTGGCATTCATTCTCCGTCACTACTGTTTCAATCCGCACCTTCGGGAACACAACGCGGATTGAAACCCAATCCTTAATATGGTATTAGTTAGAAGAGAGAGTCTCGCCCACGCCTTCGGGACAGGCGCGGACTTGGAAAGAGATATAAGCGACTTTCACGCTTACACGAAAGGCCCTATTTGGAAGACAGCAAATTAGCAATACATTCAACTGGTTTGGAGTGATGTTAGTCCAACTGAAAGTAAGGGGCATTGTTTACGACCCTTACAGCAATACCTATATTATCATCCTACGGGATGAAGCCAACACCGAAGTGCTACCGATTTGGGTCGGAAAGGCGGAGGCAAATTCAATCAGTCTTGCATTGGAAGGGGTCTTCACCCAACGGCCGATGACCCACGATCTGATCAAGAATGTGTTAGACGCGTTGGATGCCAAGGTCATCAGCATCGTAGTCACCGATCTTAGAAACAATACCTATTTTTCCAAGCTGCACTTAACCTATCTTGATTCCGAATTTACCGTCGATGCCCGTCCGAGCGATTCGGTCGCATTGGCACTAAGAACGAATGCCCCTATTTTTGCCGCCGAACAGGTTATAAAAAAACAGAGTTCGGAAGAGTTGGATCGGTGGCTCGACAACCTAAGGCCCGAAGACTTTGGAAAGTATGATACATAATCTCACGCAAAATAGGAGGGGATCCCTTCTTATCAGAGGTATCGTTTCTGTTTTCCTCCCGTTCCTTTTCGTAAGTTGTGTCGGCATTACCGATCTCTCGCGTGAAAATTATCGCAGGGGGATTCTAAAGGCCGACGCTCTCTCGAAGGCAAGGCTTGCGGTACTGCCGATGGTTGCGATGGGGAATAATCGCAATTACGTCCAGGCCAGCGAGGCGATTTTTTTTAAAGCCTTGACGGAGATGCGCCAGTCGATGGAAATCATTTCCCCTGAAGAAGGGCTTACCAGATTAAAACAGGCGGAGCTTTCTCCTTTTGTTCAACGACTTGAAAAAGAGAGCCCTTTTGGGAAGGTTGTGGAAGAAGGGGACCTTTTAAAATTTAAAAAAGCCTTCGGCACACGCTTTGTTCTCCAAACCGAGCTCCAGCAGGTGGCGATTGTGGAAGGGGCAACCCATGTCCGTATTCGGGGCCGCATTTGGGATATCGAAGTTGGCGACATTATATGGGAAGGGACGGGGGAGTCGCGTGGTTATCTTCTTTTATTTTTCCCCCGCGCCCCGGTGAGTTTTGAAAGGGCAATTGAGACCGCCAGTCGGGGCTTGATCCGAAAACTCCCTTAAATCATGGATCGACTGATGAATATTCCCACAAAAGTGCAAGGTGTGATATCCGATCCAAATACAGAAGCCCAAATCGTTATTTTGAGAGATGAACAAAACGCGGGCCTCCTTCCCATTTGGGTTGGGGTGGCGGAAGGAAACGCGATTAGCTTGGCATTGGAGGAAATTGTTCCGCCGCGTCCTTTGACGCACGACCTTTTACGGGACATGTTAAATCACTTGAATGTGCAGGTAGAGAAGGTCACCATTAATGAAATCAATAATGGCGCCTATTTTTCCACATTATACCTGATGAAGAAACGGGGGGGATCCGTCAATAACAGTCCGGCAGATCCACAGCAAGACCAGGAGATCACCGTAGATGCCCGTCCGAGTGATGCCATTGCCCTCGCTTTAAGGATGAATGTCCCTATCTATGTCTCGGAAGAGATCTTGCAAAGAAAGGGATCCGAAAATTTTGATCTTTGGCTGGAGAAACTCAACCCAAAAGACCCCGGCCCATACGATGCCTGACATTTTCAAGCTGGTCGGGGTGAGAGGATTTGAACCTCCGACTCCCTGCTCCCAAAGCAGGTGCGCTACCAGGCTGCGCTACACCCCGATTTTCATAATGTGTGAATAGCCATGGGCAAGAGAAAATCCGTTTTGCCCATCACGCATGGCGGTTCCTCAATATCTCCATGGCCGCACGTACGGCTTGGCCCCGGTGACTGATCTGATTCTTCTCTGCAGGGGAA
>SBBT01000093.1 GCA_005239595.1 Candidatus Troglogloeales bacterium
GGGCGGAGATGTCGCGAATGGCGTCCGTCTTGCCGTTGACGAGTGGAACGAAAAGGGCGGAATTGGCGGGGTTAAGATTCGCGTAGAAGTGGGGGATGACCAACACGACCCCAAACAAGCCGTTTCTGTTGCGAATAAGATGGTTAACACGGGGATTCTCGGAATGGTGGGCCACTTTAATTCGAGTGCGTCTATTCCCGCATCATCGGTCTATCAGCGCGCGGGCATCCCCATGATCACGCCGGCATCTACCAATCCAAAATTAACCGATCAAGGGTTTAAGACCGTCTTTCGCGTCTGCGGCCGGGATGATCAGCAGGGGAGTGTTGCAGCGGCCTTTGCGGCAAAATCATTTCATGCGAAAAAGGTTGCCATTCTTCATGACAAGACCACCTACGGACAGGGGTTATCCGAAGAGTTCCAAAAATCGCTGCTGCTTTATCAGGCGGATGGAATTAGTGTTGTTTCGTTCGATGGCATTACACAAGGGGATAAAGACTTTCGCGGTATCTTAACCGCTCTGAAAGAGAAGGCCCCTGATCTTATTTTCTTTGGCGGTATCTTTCCAGAAGGCGGACTTTTGGTCAAGCAGGCCAAAGAGGTGGGTCTGACTGCGCCGATGCTGAGCGGGGATGGCGTGATTGATCCGAAGTTTGTTGAGATTGCGGGAGAGGCGGCAGAGGGAACGTTTCTGACCTTTACGCCTGATTCGGAAAAGATGCCGCAGGCAAAAGGGTTTTTGCAGAAATATAAGGCCCGTCACGGCGATGCGTTGGCACCCTACGCGATCTATGCCTACGATGCCACGAATATTCTCTTAAAAGCCTTGGCTCAAGAAAAGACTCTCGAAGCAATGCGCGATGGCAAGAAGGTGTCCGAAACGATTCGCAATATGAAATACGATGGGGCATTGGGACATATCGAATTTGACGCGAAGGGGGATGTCAAAGAGTCTCCTTATATTGTCTGGATTACAAAGGGGGGTAAGTTTGAAGAGTACTGGAATCCAAGCCAAATCACATCAGAAACTGTACCGGCACTAATCCCCGCGAAGGGGTAAAGTTTCTAGTGACGGCCATATTCGTTCAACAGATGGTGAACGGGTTGACGCTCGGCAGCGTCTATGCCCTAATCGCTCTCGGCTACACGATGGTGTATGGGATATTAGAGATGATCAATTTCGCCCATGGCGAGATTTACATGATCGGCTCTTATCTGTGTATCATCTTCCTTGGCATTTTTACCGCTTTTGGGCTAACCGAATCGCACCTGTTTCTTTCGCTGTTTCTGGCCGCGATTCTTTCCGCCGTGATGTGTGGAGGATACGCAATGGCGATGGAGCGAATCGCTTATCGTCCGATTCGATCAGCCCATCGTCTCTCTCCGCTGATTTCCGCGCTGGGGGTTTCTATTTTTTTGCAGAACTATGTGATGCTGACACAAGGCTCTTCCGATAAGGTTTTCCCGCATCTCTTTTCAATATCATCCAATCAAATCGGGGGTTTTCCGATCACGCCGATTCAGTTTTGTATCATTGCTTCGGCGGTTCTGTTGATGGCGGGGCTTCATCTTTTTGTCCGAAAAACACGGCTGGGAAAGGCGATGCGGGCGGTGGCGCAGGATAAAATCATGGCGGCGCTTTGCGGCATTCCGATTGACCGGGTGATTGTTGTGACCTTTGTGGTGGGTTCAGCGCTGGCGGCCATGGCGGGGATGATGGTCTCCGTTTATTATGGTGTGACCAATTTTTATATCGGCTATGTGGCTGGGATTAAGGCTTTTACGGCAGCCGTCTTAGGGGGAATTGGAAATATTCCCGGCGCGATGCTCGGCGGGGTTTTGTTGGGAATGACTGAAAGCCTGGGTGCGGCCTATATTTCCAGCGAATTTAAAGATGGATTTGCCTTTATTATTCTGATTGGTATCCTTATTTTTCGTCCATCTGGACTGTTAACAAAGACTAATTAATGAAAAGTTCTTTCTCCCTTCAAACCATACTGATTGGGTCATTGTGGTGTGGATTGTTGACGCTCCCTTTCATGGGGGTGCGGGGAGCGGTTCTCGTCGCAGCCGTATTGGTGATCTCTGGAATTGTTTATCGAATGATTCTTTCCCGATCGGTTTCAGACGGGTTTCCCAAAATAGGTCATTCCCGAATGTTTCTATCGGGAATCCAGAAAATAAAAACGCTTGAAAAGTTGGGAGGGAGATGGGGTGTCTTTTTAGGTGTGAGTGTTTTACTAATCATTCCGGTTTTTCTGAATAATTACTATCTGGATGTGTTGACGCTAGCGCTGCTTTATTCCCTTCTGGCCGTCGGTTTGAACATTACGGTCGGTTTGACGGGACTGCTTGATCTGGGTTACGCTGGCTTTTACGCGATTGGGGCGTATGTTTATGCGCTGTTATCCACCCAAATCGGTCTTTCCTTCTGGTTGGGGGTGCCGTTTGCAGCCGGCGCAGCGGCCTTTTTGGGGCTGCTATTGGGGATGATCACGTTGCGGTTGAGCGGTGATTATCTAGCGATTGTGACGTTGGGGTTCATCCAGATTGTCTATCTGGTCTTAAA
>SBBT01000127.1 GCA_005239595.1 Candidatus Troglogloeales bacterium
CCTGTCTCTTAAATCAATGAAAATAAGGCTGCCATGATCTCGACGCCGGTGCACCCACCCCGTCAAAACCACTTCATGGCCGACATCTTCTTTCGTTAATACACCACCATAACTTGTCCGCTTCATCGTCTCGCACGGTACCATGCACCATTAAATCTTGTCAACGAAACCCAACCTCGTTTTCGACAACCGGAAGGAGGAGGTCTATTTGACAGTGCCGGACAGGGCCGATATAGTAAACAGGAGGGCCATCGTGAACATTTTTCTTTCCGTTGTTATCTTGCTGGGCGTTCATCTCATACCTGCGTATGCAGAGATTCATAAACTAAAGGACGAGAAAGGGAACATCGTCTTTACCGAAAAAACCGAAACCGCTCAAGGGAAAACCCGGAGCGGAAAACAGCCCTCGGTAACGAACCCCATCACGAAAGAGGCGGTCGCCAAATGGATAAACCACCCTTCTTTTAAATACCTCCTCCTGCTCTTCCTATCGGCCATGTTTGTGCTCTATTTCCAATATAAGGCAGGAAGCATCTTCCTTAAGATGTTGCTTAAACTCCTTTTTGTCGGTCTTTTTGGCGCCATGGTCTATAGCATCTTGCTTTTACATTACGGCTCTATACTTTTTCCTGATCGGACGGCCCCCACTTCGATACCGGCCGCCGTCAACGAGCTAAAAAGACAGATTCATGCCATCGAAAAAAGCCAAAAGAAACAATTGGAATCGATTCAAGAGCTCACCCGTTCCGCTCAAGACGCTACCCAACCCATCCTGGAACATGAATCAACGACTCCCTCCGATGAACATCGAGAGTAAACGCGCATCAGCCGGCTATCCCATTTCCTATCTTATCTTCATCAGCCTTCTCTGGGGAGGCAATGTCATCTCGATTAAGATTGGAGCGGATGCCCTCTCTCCCTTGGCCATGGCGACGTTCCGCTTTATCATCAGCGGGGCGGCCATTTTTCTCTATGCATTCGCCAGGGGTATTCCATTGAAAATCACACAGGCAGAAACCCACATTCATCTGATCAACGGCATCCTATTTGCCATCCAGATCGCCTTCTTTTATCTCGGCACCTTTCAGACGTCGGCATCACACGCAGCCCTTTTAATTAACACCCATCTTTTCTTCGTGGCCCTCCTTGCCCACTTCTTCATCAAGCATGACCGGCTGACCGTCCAGAAAATCATCGGTTTCATCCTGGCCCTCTCCGGCGTCTGGGCCATTTTTTACGACCGCCCCCAGACATCTGCTCAGATCGCCACGCTGAAGGGAAACATCCTGATTCTCATGAGCGCCTTTATCCTTGCCGCCAAAACCATTTACATTAAACGGCTGATCGAAACGCTCAACCCGATCAAAGTTGTTTTTTGGGAAATGGCCTTTGGCGTTCCGCTCCTGGGCCTCTGCTCGCGCTTTTTCGGAGAGCCGCTGCCGATCGTCATCCCGCCTGATCTCATTGCCGCCCTCCTCTATCAGGGGGTCGTCGTCGGTGGTTTCTGCTTCACCGTGTCCACTATCCTGCTGAAACGATACCCTGCCAGCAATATGGCCTCCTTCTCCGTCCTCGTCCCACTCTTTGGAGTTCTGTTAAGCCATCTGGTACTCGCCGAGGCGATGACGGTCCATCTTCTTTCAGGGGCCGGATTAATTGTCGTCGGGATTGCGGTCGTCAATATCGGCACGCTGGTTCCAATCGAACGCGGCTCTTCATAGACCTCCTATGCAAAATGCTCCTTCAACCATGCGATGAGATCTGCAATCACCTGTTCTTTCCCAATCTCATTGAACGGCTCATGGTAAAACCCTTCATACCAGAGGAGCGTTTTTTTACGAGACCGAATCCGATCAAGAAGCGCCCGCGCCCCGCTTGGCGTCACAATTTTATCGGCGCTCCCCTGAAGAATCAGGGTGGGGAGACAAATTTGATCGGCATTTTGATGCAGAAACCGATTCATCTTGCAGAACTCGGTATAGAAACGGGGCGTGGCCGCCGACTGCACAAGAGGGTCTTTCCTAAACGCCTCCGCCACAGTCGAATCGTGGCTTAATTTTTCCGGGTCGTTTGGATAGCGAACAGGAAAGTGCGGCATAAAATGATTCAGCAGAAAGGCCGTCACCCGAAGGAGACGGTGCGGGGGGGGGACCGTATAGGCAGGGGCCGATAAGATCAAGCCGTCCAAATGGTTCGGATAGGCGGCGCAGAAGGAGGCGGAGACCAAACCGCCCAGGCTGTGGCCAATAAGGACAACCTTTAGATCCGGATGACAACCACGAACAAAAGCGATTATCTCTTTGAGATCCAGAAGATAGTCGGCATACTGTTCAACGTCGGTTCTTTTCCCATCCGACAGGCCAAAGCCCCGCTGGTCATACGCATAAACGGCGTAACAGGCCTCCGCCAAACTTCTCTGGAAAATACGGTATCTCCCTTTGTGTTCGCTTAAGCCGTGAACCACGATCAAGGCAAGTTTTGGGGCTTCCGGAAGCATGGCGGTATAGGAGAGGGAGAGGCGATCGCGCTGAACGGTTCCGTTAAACTCGGCAAACAGACTGTTAGGAATGAACCACCTTCCCTAAAAGGGTGCCCTGCGTGGCGCCCGTTATCTCAACGAAAACCAGTGATCCTGGAAGATGGGACGCAGATGGAAAAATCGTCGTGATATGGCCGTCGGTTTTACCCATTTGATAGCCGGGCTTTCTTTCGGCATCCCCTTCAATGAGCACCGATAACGTCTCTCCGATCCTAGCCTGATTTCTTTTAAGCGAGATCGCTCTTTGCAGATCGAAGAGTCTGACAATACGATCGGTCTTTACATCCGGCGGAATATCATCAGGATATCTCCTTGAGGCAATCGTTCCCTTGCGCTCGGAATATTTGAATATATAAGCGTTATCAAACTCAACCTGTCTCATCACGCGGACCGTCTCGCCAAACTCCTCTTCTGTCTCGGTTGGAAAACCGACAATCACATCGGTCGTCAAGGTCACGCCCGGAATGCAGGCCCGAATCTCATCCACCAGGTTCAGATATTCCTCAATCGTATAGGTGCGTCCCATCAACTCCAGGATACGACTGCTCCCCGCCTGCAGCGGAAGGTGAATATGCTTGCAGATATGGGGATGTCCCGCAATCGTCTCTAACAGCGGCCGGGGGAAATCTTTTGGATGCGGAGAGGTAAACCGGACCCGCCGAATGCCGGGGATATCCGCAACCCCTGCGATCAAGTCGGAAAAAATCGCGCTGCCATCTTTATAGGAATTGACATTCTGCCCCAGGAGGGTTACCTGCGGACAGCCACCCTCCGCCAAGCTTTCCACCTCCGCGACAATCCCCGCCATCGATCGGCTTCGCTCCCGTCCTCTCGTATACGGCACCACACAAAAGGTGCAGAAATTGTCGCAGCCCCGCATGATGGCAACCCAGGCATTCACGCCCGTCACCCGCGTCGGGGCGATATCGTCGTAGGTTTCATATTCAGAGAGATAGGCATCCATTTCACGATCGCCGCTCTTCGCCGCCCGATCAATCAATTTCGGAAGAGAGCGGTAGTTGTCGGGGCCAGCAATGAGGCTGACTACCGGATGGGCGAATAAATCTTCTTTTAGGTTCTGGGCCATGCAACCCAAGACACCGACCACAAAAGGCCGCCCCGCCTTTTTCATCGCCTTTTTCACAGGCCGAAATTGATCGAGCCGGCTATAAATCTTTCGATGGGCGTTCTCCCGAATGGCACAAGTGTTGACAAGCACCACATCAGCCTCTTCCTGGGAGGATGCAAGGCGATACCCACCCGATATGAGAATGGATCGAATCAGCTGTGAGTCATATTCATTCATCTGGCAGCCGTATGTCTCCAGATAGACGTTCATGGGATCTCCTCAACCACGCCGATCGCCAGACCGCCTTCCACATGCTGTACCGTCACCGGTAGAATGAAGCCGGCTATCTCCCTGGCACTTTTTACGCCCACCCGAATATAATTTGGCGTGTATCCGCAGAAATAGCCTCGATCATCCTTCGCCTCGAATAAAACCCTAACCGTCTGACCTACGGCATTTTGATAAAACGCCTCCCGGCATTTTTTTGAGATTTCAGATAATATCCCAACCCTTTTTTTAATGACCTGGGGCGGCACAGGAGGAAGGTCCATTCTCGTCACCCGGGTTCCCTTGCGCTCGGAGAAGGGAAAGACATGCAGGTACGAAAAGGGGAGCGTGGATACCAGCGAGACGGTTTCGCCAAACGCATCGTCGTCCTCCCCGGGAAATCCGACCATGACATCGGTTCCCAATCCCAACGCCGGGACGCGCTCGGCCGCCTTGGCCACGAAACGCATATACTCCTCACGGGTATAACGTCTTCCCATCGCCGATAAAACAGCATTATTTCCGCTTTGCACCGGTAGGTGTAGATAGGGGCAAAGTTTTTTGGCTCGGGACATCTGATCAAGGAGGTCATCCGAGACGGTGGTCGGCTCAATGGAGGATATCCGAATCCTGGATAGGCCCTCAATCTTCTCCAGCGCCGCTATAACATCCGAGAGTCCCTTTCCATCGGACCGGTACTCTCCGAGATTAACGCCGGTTAAGACCACTTCGCGATGGCCGCGCGCCGCCCAAAGCGATGCCTCCATCAGGATGTCATTAAACTGACGGCTTCTCTCCCTCCCACGGGTATAGGGAATGATGCAAAAGCTGCAAAAAAAATCGCACCCATCTTGAATCTTGATATTGGGCCGGGTGGCATGATCAAAGGCCGCGTAAGAGGGGATTGTAAAATCGCCCCGGTTAATCTTTTGGGTATGGATAACTAGTGGGGCAGACCGTTTGAGGGGCCGCTCCCCCCCCCATGCCTGCTGAATCAGCAGCGGAAGATCCATTTTATGATCCGTTCCGACAATCAGGTCGATGCCCGGAACCTGTTGTAAGGCATGAAGCCCCGCCTGGGCATAGCATCCCGTCACGGCAATAAAGGTTTCCGGCCTTTTCTTTAAGAGCCTTCGGATCAAGCCTCGGCACTTTGTCTCGGCCTCATGCGTCACGCTACAGGTATTGATCACATGGATGTCGGCAGGGGCTTCCTCTTCCACCACGCAAAACCCCTCTGACAAAAACCCTGATGCCAGGGAAGCGCTTTCGGACTGATTCAATCGGCAGCCGAGGCTGAAAAAGGAAACACGGATCTCTTTTTTTGAGGTCTTCAAAAGAGCCCCTTCTAGAAGGAGAGACTCCATCTTATCCCCTCGCCCAGGGGGCAGGCATTAACAGGCGTTCCACAATCTCTCCCTTAATCAGATGCCGTTCTGTCACTTCCTTTACATCCTCCCTGGTTTTGACCGTGTACCAGACCCCTTCCGGATAGATCACGACCGATGGACCCAAGGAACAGGTATCGAGGCACCCGGCCTGATTGGCGCGGATAACTCCTTTTAATCCGCATTTTTCAATTTCCTCTTTAAAAGCGTCCCGGATTGCGCCCGATCCTTTCTCTGTACAGCATCCCCGCGGATCATTGTCTGCCCGTTTGTTCATACAGATAAAAACGTGATGTTGAAATTTCGGCATCTTTCTCCCCACCAACAGGGCCGGTAAAAATCCCCTCCAACCCTTGCATCCCAGGACCTTGTCCACCTCGGGCGTTGCTACCTCTCAAGTTGCTACCTCTCAATGGGATAGCCTGCCCTCACCCAACCGTCAAATCCCCCTTCCATCGATGCGACACGCTCATATCCCATCTTCTTTAAACTCAATGCGGCAACCGCGCTTCGTCCTCCGCCGGCACAGTGGAGAATGAGCTGTTTTTTAGGATCTTTGATACTCTGTTCCACCACCATTTCAAGCACCCCGCGCGGGGCCAGCATACTTTTGGGAATTCTCCCCTTTTGGAACTCATCCGGCTCGCGCACATCAATTAGAATAACATCTTCGCCAAGATCGAGCAGCTCCTTCACCTCTTTCACCTGATAGAGCCTCACCTCTTTCTTGGCTTCTCCCACCAAATCTTTCCACGTTTTCATAAAACATCCCTCTTTAAGGAAACAAAACAGGCTATTGAACAACTTCCGTCAGAGTAATTCATTCGAACCATTTCCGTCAAACCATTCTAAAGCGGGCTCTCAAAGCGGGCTCATGGCCCTTTTTATATTGTCCCATTCCTGCCCTGCAATCGTATGGTTCCACCGGATTTTCTGAACCTTCCCTTCCACATAAGATGTCACGATGGTCTCACCCTTTTTTAACCCAACGGTCATTGCCCCATCTTTATCTGTTCGATAAATTTTGGCATTGACGGCGGTATAAGCCGTGAGCACTTCCGGGTGCGGATGCCGATAGCGATTACGGTCCCCTACGGAGAAAATGGCGTATTCCGGGGATACAGCAGCGAGGAACGGCCAAGATAGAGACCCCCTGCTCCCATGATGAGGGACTTTTAAAATAGCGCTGGATAGCGGATAGCCCCTTTTTAGAATCGCCTCTTCTCCCTTCTTTTCAATATCGCCTGTAAAAAGAATCGAAAGGGGCCGGGGTGTTGAGCAGACCAGACGCATCACGATAGAGTGATTATTGTAGTCCGTCTCGCCCCTATCAAGAGAGGGATTTAAGAAAAAGATGCGACAGGCGTCGATCGTCAGTGGAGCGACATGGTCATCAACGGCGATGGCGGCCAGGCCTTTTTGCCGCATCGACTCTATAAATTCCTGATAGAAGGAACTATCGCGTGTCATTCCGTTTGTCCATATCTCACCGATCTGAAATTTTCGAACGAGATAGGTCAATCCTCCCACATGATCCATATCCGGATGGGTCGCTACCAGATAGTCAATATGTCGTACCCGTCTTTGCCACAAATAGGGGGCAATCGCAACTTTTCCCATACTGAAATTTCCACCGGCTCCCCCATCGATTAACATGGTTTTACCCCCTGGAAATTCCAGCAGCGTCGCATCTCCCTGGCCCACATCCAAAAAGGTCACTCGGGGCGAATCCGGAGCCATTCGGATTCCCCCCCATCCCAGAAAGAAGACAAAGAAAGCAACAATGACCGAGGCCAGTCGTTGCCATGGTGCCCGCCAAAGGAGGAGGCAGAATACCGCCCCATAGAAGGAAACAACGGTCCATAGCATTGGAGAGGCAAAATGGGCATCTGCACCGGGGAAGTGTGCGAAAAAGGAAGTCCATTGGTAGTAAAAGGAACCGAGGCGCTGATGCCACATCCCCAGGGGAAGGCCCGTATCTGAAAACAATGAGGCAACGGCACAAATCAATCCGAACGGGACCATGATCCATCCGGCCATGGGGATAATAATAAAGTTAGAGACCAGGCCGACCCAACTAAACTGATGAAAATAAAAAAGGGTCAGTGGCGCGGCCCCGATCGTCGCGCCAAGATTCGTACACAACATGAGTTGCCCTGGTCGAACAATATATTTTTGAAATCGAGAGGGCTCATGATCTGACGTGACGGGAGGGTAGACGGCATCTTGCCACCACCCTGCCGCCAGCGCGATAGAAAGGACGGAAACGAAAGAGAGCTGAAACGAAAGATCAAAAAGGGCCAGAGGGTCAAAGGCCAGAATCAGGAGGGCAGCTAGCGAAAGACTCGTGGTCACCTCTCCACTTCGGCCAAGCCAGACCGACAAAAGATAGACCAGAATCATCGTCAGTGAACGAAGTGTGGCAATCTCTCCCCCTGCAAGATAGGCATAGAAGGCAACCGGCGCTGCCGTGAAAAACGCCGCCCACTGGGCAGGCGTTTTAAAAAGCGAAATCCTAAGAAGTAGTGCGGCGGGAAGACAAGCGAACCCCCCCCGGATCAATCCAAAAATCAGAAAAGAGACCAAGGCCAGATGCGATCCGGAGATCGACAAGATATGGGTCGTGCCTGACGCAGAGAAAACATCTCGAATCTCCTCCGTCAGATAGCCATCCTCCCCAATAATCAAGGCCATAAAAAGCGCCAGTGGCACTTCACGGAGTTGACCCTCATGGAAAGCGGCCACCATCGACAGACGGATAGTCTCCCGCCACCGGTAGAGGCGCTTTAAGAGACCATATCCTCCCTCGCCCACCTTTTTCGCCTCTCCCGGACCGGGAAGCGTCGCCATACCGCTATAACCTGTTCGATTGCGATAGTCGGCATATTGAAAGGCGCCAGGATTCTGAAACTGCGATGGCTGTTTAAGCTGAACCATCATTTCAAGATGGTCGCCATACTCAAATGGAATTGTCGGACTGTAGATCGTCAGCGTAAAAAAACCGCTCGCAGGATGCCACTTTGGGGGCTTTTCGGCCGGCTCGGAATAGAGGGCGGTTCCTTTCATTGGAAGCGCAACCCGGTCTGGATAATGACGGGGAGGACCTTCTACCCGGGCCACCAGCCGAATCGGCCCTCCATTCACATAGCTTCTTAGATCGCCCTTCAAGAAAGGAGTCGAGACCACCTGATAGACCAAAAAACCGATCGCCCCCGGCAGGAAAAAGAGGAAAGAGACCGACTTCCCTTGCCTAAGAATCGATTCCAGGAGGAGGAGGGAGACAACAACCAGTGATACGCTTACGGGATAATATAAAAAACGTTCTCCAAGGAAAAGACCCAAAAGAACGGAGAGGGCCATCGCAGCCAGCGGCTTCTTTTCCATGGGGGACAACCCTGTGTAGGAGGGATACGAGACTGTTTTTAGCGAGGCGCCCAGTTATACCTTCATGAACCCTGCAATGATCATCGCCAGCACCATCCCAAACAGAAAAACCGCAAGACAGCCACAACCCCATCGGTTCGTCGTCTCCGCATCCCGAACCAGAGAGGCCCTATCCTTCTTTCGTTTAATCATATGTTATCTCTTCACAATCGGTAGGAGTTTTGTTTTCGTCCTTCTTCAGCCGCTGGCATACAATCGTCTTCCTCGGAAAGTCGACGCGCCTCATCCAGCAGAACCCCAATTCTCGTACGAAGGGCGTGGACCTGTTCCATAAGGTGCACAGGGGGGCTCAACCGCTCAACATGGCCCAAGGTGGAAAGCAAATCGGGAAGCAACGCCCGCACCTCTTCAATCAGGCGGATGAACTCCTTTTGGGAATAACGTCTCATACGTCGTCTCTCGGCCTCTCCCCAACCAAGACGGTAATGGCCCTCTCCTCACGCTCCCGTATCACTATCAATCGAATCGTTGCGCCGGGAGAAACCCCGGAGAGCCTATTTCGGAGCGCCTCCGCGTTTAGGATTTTCTCTCCATTAAACGAGACGACAACATCTCCGTGCTTAACTCCCCCTCTTTGTGCCGGGCTTCCGGGATAAACATTGATGACAAACGCGCCGTTTAGGCTCAGCAATCCCAGACGCGCCGCGAGTTGAGGTGTGAGATCGGAAACAGTGATGCCCAACCATCCCGAAATCAGGCTGAAGGTTGTGATGACGACGACCCAGACCCCAGTCAAGCGCAATGACAAGTCTCTTTTCTCCATAAGAGAACCAGCGTGCCGGAAGATCAAAACGACCGCAAATCCGAGAGTGACTCCAGTACTGCGTGTGTTGCAGGAGATTTATTAAGGGTATAAAAATGGATGCCAGGTGCCCCCTGTGTCAGCAGATCGCGACATTGCGCGGTCGCATGGCGAATGCCGATCTGCATCACCCCTTCAGGTTGATCCTTAACGGATTCAAGTTCGGAAAGGAGCTCGCATGGGATCGAGGCCCTGCACATTTCTGTAAAACGCTTCACCTGTCCCACATTGGTAATCGGCATAATGCCAGGAACGATCGGAATTAAAATCCCAACCGAACGCGCCCGTTTTACAAAATCGTAATATAACCTGTTCTCAAAAAAGAGCTGGGTAATAATAAAATCGAGGCCGGTGTCCACCTTGACTTTCAAGTTCGCTAAATCCCGGTCCAAATCACGACATTCGACATGCCCTTCGGGATAACACGCCCCGCCGAGCGAAAATTTAAATTCGCTTCGAATATAAGCGGACAGTTCGAAGGCATACGTGAACCCGTTTGGGATCGGTTTGAAAACCGTATCCCCCTTTGGGGGATCCCCGCGAAGGGCCATGATATTTTCAATGCCTGCCGTTTCGAGCCGTTTTAAAAGGCGATAGATTTCTATCCGATCCGATCCAACGCAGGTCAGATGAGGCATGGTTTCAATCCCGTGCTCGCGTTTGATGCGAAGAACCAATTCAACCGTCCTCTGACGTGTGCTTCCGCCCGCGCCGTAGGTAACCGACACGAATGAGGGTTTTAGACGTTTGAGATCCCCAATGGTTTCAAAGAGGTCAGCGACACCGGCATCCGTTTTTGGGGGGAAAAACTCGAACGAAAAAACAGGTTCGCCGGACAAGAAATAGTGACAGATTTTCATGGAAACAGCTCGCCTTTTCCTCGTGAAAGTATCTCTGATCTCATCGTCCGCTTACGCGCCTTGCCCCATAACACGCCGCCAGCCTTGCAGGTCGATAGGACGTCTTGACCCGCTGAAGATTGGGAAGGCCGGAATCATCCATTGCATTGATCCATCGGTACCCGTTTAATCTCCTACAAAACGCGCTGAAAAGATACGGCGCGACCCCGGTTCGTTCAAGGTCGGTCACTTCAACCACAATACAAAATGTGTCCGGGTTTTGGGGAAACCCAAACGAATAACCGATCACTTGACCAAAGCTCTCAACCACAATCCCCGTCATGCCAAGGGAATCCCATTCTCTAAAAATCAGGCGATGGACAGATTCCGAGTCGGAAAGCATGCGAATATAAACCGGATCTGCAGACACAGATGCGCGCCCTTTTATCCACCGTTGATAAAGCCCTTCCGCTGCATCCCGGTCGGATGCGGCATAGGCCCGGATGGTTGGAACGTCTCGTTCCAGCGCATTTCTCCCCCAACGTTGCGCCTTATAACGATCTCCTCTTAAATCGGCCAGGTCGTCTCGCCGGTAAATATATTCCGGATAGGCGGGCTTAAGGTCCAAACCGCATTGCCTATAAAAAGCGCAATCGGATTCTCCGATATTCTCAATACGTGACACGCCCGGGTCAGGGTTGTTTTGATCCATCCAGTCAAAGCAGTGTGACACGATTTCTTGATTGCAGGGGCCCAAGGGTGGAAGCGGCATATAAACACATCGATCATATTTCGCGAAAAGGAGCAGACATCCTTCGTAGACAACCCAGTAAAATGAGAAGTGGTCTCTCCAAAGATGATGTGTGATAAAAGAATAGGCCGAAAGGGGGCGCTCCGTCCGTACCAGATAACTCTCAAAAAGAGGGCGCACCTCCGGAAGAAGCGGACGAAGAGCTAAAAACATCGTGACCTGTCTCCCCAGCAGCCGCTGACATTTTTGAGCTTCTCTAACGGGTGGAGGATGATGACATCCTCCTGTGGCGGGCCGATCAAGTCAGGATGGGCCGCGAGGATTTCCAGGATTGGATCGGATTCCAGAAACTGCAACACTTCGTCGGAAACCTGTTCTATCTGGGGATCAGCAGCATACTGCTGTATAAATGGACATTTCGTATCGATTCCAAGAACCACCCCTCCCGTTTCATCCCGCATAATCGCAAAAGGATAGATCCGGCAATCCAAGGGCCGTTTTTCATAGATTTTACAGTAGTGTGTCGCGGGGTCAAAGAAAGGGCAGATACAGCCCTCACCATCGGCTTTTAATTTAATCTTCGATCCTTCGGTCAACGGGAAATATTGCTTCGCGCTGGACGATAGAAGACCCATCTCCTCCCCGGTAAAAAAGGGGGCTAAGACGCTGGTCTCTTCCGGAAACCGGCAACAGACATCACACGTCAGACAAAGTATGGAGGGGACCATCTGCGGAAGGGGGCGATATTTTTCCATTATAAGTCATTTTCGCAATGGATAGGCCTCTTTAACTTAAAAGGGGGAGGCTTACACCCCCCCCTCCCGAAGCTGCTCATAAGCCGAGTTCTGTTCCCCGATTTTCAGCGGGGCGATGATCATTCCTCTGGACCGCATCGTATGGTTATACGATACTCGATGTTGCCATCCGGTTCTAGCGACCTTACCCGAGAGCATCGGACGGGCCGCCCTTCGGGAGGGAACCTCCCCTGCTCTCCTATTTGGTCTTGCTCCAAGTGGGGTTTGCCATGCCTTTGATGTCGCCATCAAAGCGGTGAGCCCTTACCTCGCCATTTCACCCTTACCGATCCACGAGAATCGGCGGTTTATTTTCTGTTGCACTTTCCTTAGGGTCACCCCCAGTCGCCGTTAGCGACCACCCTGCCCTATGGAGCTCGGACTTTCCTCCCCCCGTTTCTCTGGGCTGCAACCTCTTCACGGCATTGGTAAATCGCCTCTGCCAGTTTCACCCAACAGCCCTGCGGGGAGCGATCATCTGATCAGCTTCGGCAGACTTCATTATATCCCTTTACTTTTCCTTTGTCGATAGCCTCGTTGGCCAACCGATCGGCTTCTCGATTATTCTCTCTACCAATATGGTGAAATTGTATTCTCCCAATTTTCCGAGAGAGGCGCCGCACCTGATCGGCCAGACGCAAAAGGGTAGGATTTTTGATCCTGTACGCCCCGTTCATCTGCCTCACAATCAACTGGGAGTCAAGGAAGCAATCTACGTCATCGGGCCTAAATTTCAGCGCCGTCTCCAATGCCCGGATCAACGCGGTATACTCCGCAACATTGTTGGTTGCAACGCCAAGATATTCAGAAACCGTTTCAACAATCTTTCCATCCTCATCCTTAATAACCGCGCCGACCCCCGCATCTCCCGGATTATTTCGGGAAGCGCCATCGGTATAGATCGTCAGCTTCATCTCGGCCTAACCAGCGGCATAGAGGATACGATGACAATAACTGCAGGTATGGATTTTTATTCCCATTTTTACCTCCGCAACCAGTTGGGGAGGAAGGCTAAAATGGCAGCCGCTGCAGGTCGCCCCTTTTAGGGGAACAACCACCACCCCTTTTCGTATCGATGCAAGCCGCTTGTAGTCTTCCAATATCCCTTTTTCAATTTTCTCCTGCAGTTCCATATACCCTCTATCAAGATTCCTGGCCGATTCCAATAACTGTCTTGATGCCTCTTCGACCTCGGACTTCTCTAAAACCAGCATCTTCTCTTCGGAGGCGACCATTGCCTCACAAGAGGCGACCGTCTTTCTCTGACTATCCCCTTTTTCCATGACCATCAAAAGAACATCTTCCGCCTTTTCCTGTTCCGACTTCGCAGCTGCACTTTCGCAAAGGTAGGCTTGATACTCTTTGTTGGTCTTCAATTCCGTGACCTTACTCTTTAATTTTACGGTCTTCTCCTCTATGATTCGCAGCTGGTCTTCTTTCTCCTTTTTCTCTTTATTCAATTGATCGAGCAAGGCCCTCTCTTGAGAGAGAAGCGCCTTTGCCCTATCGAGTGATTGTTGCGCAATCTGGAGTCTTTCAGGAAGTTTTTGACATTCTTCTTGTTGTTGATTGCGTTGGAGGTCGAGTTCTTGTAGCCGAATAAGCAATGTCAGTTGATCTTTCAACCGTATCCTTCCGCATCCAAAACAGTGGGCCCACCAGGACTCGAACCTGGGACCAACCGGTTATGAGCCGGCGGCTCTAACCACTGAGCTATGGGCCCTATCGACAGAGGCTCGGCTCCGTCCCCTTCAGGAGGGGCTGGGAAACCAGCTTTAAGCGTCCCCCTCTCAACAGTCGTACCGCTACAACCATGGGTTTACATCGCCACTGATCTCTCTTCTATGGGAAAAAGGACCCATTAGGCAGATATCATGACCAGGCCGCTACATGCTTTCCACAAAACTTCTTAGGCGTTTACTCCGGCTGGGATGGCGTAGTTTCCTTAAGGCCTTCGCCTCAATCTGGCGGATACGTTCACGCGTTACCTCAAAATCCTGTCCCACTTCCTCCAAGGTATGATCGGTTGATTCACCAATTCCAAACCGTTTTCTTAAGACCCTCTCCTCGCGGGGCGTAAGCGTCTGCAGGACATTGTTTATCTGACGCTGCAGGTCATAGCGGATGGCAGCCTCTAACGGAGAAACGACTGACTTGTCTTCGATAAAATCCCCCAGATGGGAATCTTCCTCCTCTCCAATCGGCGTCTCCAATGAAATCGGCTCTTTAGAAATTTTTAAAACCTTTCTGACCTTATCCAACGGGAGATCCATCTTCTCTCCAATCTCCTGTGGCGTTGGCTCCCGCCCTAATTCCTGCACCAACTGTCGTGCGGATCGGATGAGTTTATTGATAGTCTCAATCATATGAACGGGAATGCGGATGGTCCTCGCCTGATCCGCAATCGCCCGTGTAATCGCCTGGCGTATCCACCATGTGGCATAGGTTGAAAATTTGTATCCCCGCTTGTACTCAAATTTATCAACGGCCTTCATGAGACCTATATTCCCTTCCTGGATGAGGTCAAGGAATTGAAGCCCCCTGTTCGTATACTTCTTGGCGATGCTGACCACCAACCGAAGATTTGCCTCCGCCAGCTCGCTTTTTGCGTGTTTTGCCTTTTGATACGCGTGAGAAAACTGACGGACTGCGCTTTTTAACTCCCCGGCGGATACCATGGTCCTCTCTTCCACTTCCCGAATCTTTCTTTTGGCCAGCCGATACATCTTTTCATATTCTAAAATCTGCGCCTTGGCAAGGTTGAGACGGCGTTCCGCGGAACGCATCTCTCTCTCTCCTTTTTTAATCTTGGCAAAAAAGGAAACCACCTCTTCTGTTCCAAGACCGCACTTTCTTTTACAAAGGGATATTTCCCGCTCGGCATGTGTGATTACATCCGCCTGCTCGCGGATCTTTTCAATAAGACCTTCTATCACCTTCGGGTGTAAATTGAGGGCCTCAATTTTCTCAACCACCTTTGCCCTCGATTCAAGGAGCATCTCTTTTGCCAATTTTCTTTTCTTCGGATTTTTGGCCATCCGCTTCGTATGCGCTATCACCCGCATCAACTGCCGTTGACGATTTTTAATCTGGGACGCCAATGTCAACACCTTCTCCCGCAATTCCTTCTCATCCTGTTCGACAACCTCAAACTCCTCTTCCGGGATGGAAATCACTTCTCCAAGCGGGATTTCAGACGTATGGAGCCTCTCCCCCAGCGATAAGACCTCTCGCACGGACATCGGAAGTCCAAACACAATTGCAGAAATTTCCTTTTTTCCTTCTTCAATTCTCTTTGCAATCTCAACCTCCCCTTCCCTCGAAAGGAGCGGGACGGAACCAATCTCCCTTAAATAGAGTCGAACCGGATCGTCCGTTTTGCTGACAACGCCTGGGGTAAGGTCAATGTCTTTCTCCTTTTCATCACCGGAAACCTCACCCACCTCTTCCGGAATTCCATCCACCTCCTCAAAATGATCCTTCTCCCCCGTCATCACCCTTGGGAAGCGACCGACATCTTCGTGATCCACCACCTCAATATCCATCTCACCGAACATCATCATGATATTATCAAGTTGTTCCGAAGATACGACATCCGCAGGAAGGGCGTTGTTCAATTCCTCATACGTTAGGAACCCTTTCTCTTTTCCTAAAGAGATCAGATGCTTGACCTCTTCTAACTTTTCCTCTTTCGACATGCGGCCTCCCCGTATATCTCCTTGTATATCTTTTGTAATACCCTGTTTTTCTAGCGAGACAAGGTTAATCTGCCCAATTCTCTCTTTAACTCCAGGAATGTCTTTTGCAACGACATAAGCAATGGGATATCCCCCTTCCGCTCGGCCAACTTTAGCAGCTTTTGAATCTCATCGCCCTCACGGCGGACACGTTTGACCTTCATCGAAAAGATGCAATCCTGCGCCACACGGCCTATATCTTCATAATCGTTTCTCCGGACGGACAAGTGTGAAAAGAGCGCCATTCCCCGAATGGCATCCAAGCCGACCGCGTTTCTCCATTCTCCTTTCTCCTCATTCCAAAAATTGGAGAGGAGACGGGAAATCTGCGGGTGAACAAAATCATTCAATATCAGTTGACCGGTCAGTGCCGATGGATCCAGATTTCCCTGCAGCAGGAGGGAGGCGATGATCTCTTCATCCTCAGGAAGCGGCTCTCTTTTCTCGATCGCCGGCGGATCGATTAAAGGATCCGCTTTCTTTCCCTTTTGAGCGCGTTTTAGAAATTCAGCCCGCACATCCGATTCAGACACCGCCAACTCATCGGAAAGTCTTTTGAGATAATGGCTCTGCTCCACCTTGGTCTTTAGCATATTGATTAAAGGGAATATCTCTTCGATCACCTTTTTTTTATCATCAATTGATTTGACTGCCCGCACCAACGTCACGATGGAAAAATCGATCAGCGACTTCCCCTCTGC
>SBBT01000077.1 GCA_005239595.1 Candidatus Troglogloeales bacterium
CACCCGACCCATCTTGATAGTGATTATGTCGGTGGAATACGCCCTCCTCGGCGCCCTCGCATCGGCCGTCGGCGGCATCCTTGCAACCGCCACCTCTTTTGGAATCGTCCGGTTTTTCCTCGATATCCCATGGCAATTTGACGCTTCTTCGACATTCATCGCCCTCCCCGTCTTCGTCTTTCTCCCGCTGGCAGTCTCCCTTCTTATTATCTCCCATCGCTTAAACCAAAGGCCGCTCACCACTCTGCGGGCGGAATAAATCCAGATAAATTTACTTAAGCCGGACAAGAATGCTATCATAGACACTTTGTGGAGCATTTCTAAAAGAGGATAGGGATCATGAACGAAATCCGCATCAAGGGGGCGCGGGAGCATAACTTAAAAAACATCGATCTTTCCATCCCGCGGGATCGTCTGGTGGTTATCACCGGCCTTTCCGGATCGGGAAAGTCGTCGCTGGCGTTTGACACCCTTTACGCCGAGGGACAGCGGCGCTATGTGGAATCCCTTTCCGCCTATGCGCGCCAGTTTCTGGAACAGATGGACAAACCGGACGTGGATGCCATCGAGGGCCTCTCCCCTTCCATTTCCATTGAACAGAAGGCCACCAGCAAAAATCCCCGTTCCACCGTCGCCACGGTCACTGAAATCTACGACTACTTCCGCCTCCTCTACGCCCGAATCGGAAAACCATACTGTCATCAATGCGGCAAGGAGATCACCTCTCAAACGATTCAGCAGATGACAGACGCCATCATGGCCTATCCGGCCGGGGAGAAGGTACAGATTCTCGCCCCAGTCATTCGGGGCCGGAAGGGGGAATACAAGAAGGAGCTTCTTGATATCCGGCGAAAGGGTTTTACGCGCGTTCGAATCGATGGGAAAATCCTGGACCTCTCCCAGGATCTGATCATTCATGACAGAAACAAGCGGCATACCATCGAAGTGGTCATTGATCGTCTTCTTCTGAAAGAGGGGTTAGAACGGCGGCTGGCCGACTCCCTGGAATTGGCGGCCAAGGTGGGAGGGGGAATTGTCCTGCTCCTGAAGGAAAACGAGGAAGTGCTCTTCTCGGAGCACCTTGCCTGTATTGACTGCAATGTAAGCTATCCTAAAATCGAGCCCAGCGCCTTTTCATTCAATTCGCCCCATGGCGCCTGTCCCGCCTGCGACGGCCTCGGAACCACCCTCGATATTGATCCCGGGTTGGTCGTGCCCGATACAACCCTCTCCCTTCGGGCCGGCGCCATTCGGCCCTGGGAGCGGCGGGGTTCCCTCTATTACTACCAAATATTGGAGGCGCTCTCCTCCCATTACCACTTTGATCTTAGAACCCCTTTTTGCCGCCTTTCCGAGGAGATTCAAAAAATCATCCTGTACGGATCGGGCCAGGAAGAGGTCCGGTTTTACAATGATCATGACGGGCGGCGGGAATATTACCTAAAACCGTTTGAGGGGGTCATTCCCAATCTGGAGCGCCGCTACAAAGAGACCGACTCGGCCTATATTCGGGAGGAGATATCGGCCTATATGGGGACACATCCCTGCGCCGCCTGCAAGGGAGAACGCCTGCGGCCTGAAAGCCTTGGCATCAGGATCAACGGCGCATCAATTGCCGATGTCACGCACCTCTCCATCGGCAGGGCCCTGCAATTTGTCCTGGATCTGAAGTTGACCGAAAAGGAACGTTTAATCGGACAGCGGATTCTAAAGGAACTTCGGGATCGGCTGGGGTTTTTGGTGAACGTGGGGGTCGATTATTTGACCCTCGACCGCGCCTCCGGAACGCTCTCCGGCGGGGAGGGACAGCGGATTCGCCTCGCCACGCAAATTGGATCGTCGCTGGTCGGGGTCTTATATATCCTCGATGAGCCGAGCATCGGCCTTCATCAACGGGATAACGCGCGACTTCTCGACACATTAAAACGGCTGCGCGATCTGGGAAACACGGTAGTGGTGGTGGAGCATGACGAAGAGACGATCCGCACCGCCGACTGGGTTATTGATATGGGGCCGGGGGCGGGGGCGCATGGCGGCGAGATCATCGCGCAGGGAACGCCCGATGCCATCATGGCAGAACCCCGTTCTCTAACAGGTCGCTACCTCTCCCACCAACGAAGGATCACCCTCCCATCCCGTTCCCGCCATCCAAAGGGTTTTCTTACGATCGAAGGGGCATCGGAGCATAATCTCAAAAATATCTCGGTCGCAATCCCCTTGGGGCTTTTCACCTGCGTGACCGGGGTTTCAGGCTCCGGGAAATCAACGCTGATTCTGGAAGTGCTATACAAATATCTCGCGCAGCGGTTTTATAGTCATGGCGCCCTGTCACGCGAGCGGCCGGGCATCTGCCGCGCCATCGAGGGGATCGAGCGAATAGACAAGGTCATTCACATTGACCAATCCCCCATCGGAAGAACCCCCCGTTCCAATCCGGCCACCTATACCACCCTCTTTACTGTTATCCGGGATCTTTTCGCCGCGCTGCCGTCATCACGGACGCGCGGCTACAAACCGGGGCGTTATTCCTTCAATGTCAAGGGGGGGCGATGCGAGGCGTGCCAGGGAGAGGGGGTCATCAAGATTGAGATGCATTTTCTCCCCGATATCTACGTCACCTGCGAGATTTGTCAGGGAAGGCGTTATAACCGCGAAACACTCGATATCACATACCGCGGGGCAAGCATTGCCGATGTGCTCAACATGACGGTGGATGACGCGCTGGCCTTCTTTCATGCCGTTCCCGCTCTGCGCGAAAAGTTGGCCACGCTGACAGAGGTCGGTCTCGGCTATATCCGGCTGGGACAATCGGCCACCACTCTCTCCGGCGGAGAGGCCCAGCGGATCAAGCTCTCCAAAGAGCTCGCAAAACGCGCCACGGGATCAACCCTCTATATCCTGGATGAACCGACCACCGGTCTTCACTTTGCGGACATTCAGCGTCTTCTTGATGTCCTAAACCGCTTCGCGGAGTCGGGGAATACGGTGGTGGTGATTGAACATAATCTCGATGTCATCCGAAATGCCGATTGGATTATTGACCTGGGACCGGAAGGAGGGGATTTTGGAGGGGAAGTGGTCGCCGTCGGAACCCCGCAAGAGGTTGCAAGACTTAACGGCTCCTACACCGGCCAGTTCCTAAAAAATGTTCTTTAAACCTGGTTGAAGTTTAAGGATTCCTCAATGACGGAAGAACACATCCTCTTATCCAGAGACGAGGTTGCCGGGAAATTAATCTCCCTGATTAAACCGTTATCGCATGCCCGAATCGTATTTGAAGGTTTTACACTGCCGGAAGCGTTCGGCGAATCGGAAGAACTCGAGTTTGGAAATCTCGCCACGGCCAAGGCGCTCGGCCTGGGGCAAGCAGCCATGGAAACGGGAAAGGGATTCGTAATCAAAACCATTGACGAGTTTTTCTCCGGAGAGTTGGAAGGGACCGTCCTGGACCATGCCTTCTTTTCTCTGGTGCGGCAAGAAAACCTCTTTACCCTGTCTCCCGTCGGCAAAAATGATTGATTCTCATATTTAAAATTGTTACGATTTGTCTTGTTTTTACTTGAATCTTCATTCGTTACACTCAAATCAGTCGGATGACATCAATACAATCAGTTTCCCTCTCGAGCAAGCGTTGTGCAATCTCAATAACCTAACGAAGGAGCGAAGATGGAGGAAATCACAACCAGCCCGTTTGAAATCTTGTTAGTGGAAGACAGCCCCGCCGACGTCCGCTTAACGAAGGAGGCCCTCCGGGAAGGAAAAATCTGGCATAAACTGGTCGTGATGGGGGATGGTGTGGAGGCGATGGCCTATTTAAAGAGGGAGCCCCCGTATGCGGACGCCTATCCGCCCGACATCATCCTCCTCGATTTGAATCTTCCGAGGAAAGATGGCCGCGAAGTGTTGACCGAGATCAAAAACTCCCCCGACTTAAAGCGGATCCCCGTGATTATCTTAACCACATCCAAGTCGGACAAGGATGTCCTTGCGTCCTACAACCTTCGCGCCAACGCCTATATCACCAAACCGGTGGAAATCAACCAGTTTATGAAAGTTATGAAGACATTTGACGAATTCTGGTTCACCATGGTAAGACTTCCGGAACGGCGGAAGGGTTAAACAGGCCCATCGTAAAAGACGCGGAGAGTTTTTTAGACAACATACCCTCTTTAAGTGAGCGATGATGACAAAAAACTATATCGATATTCAAATTCTCTTGGTGGAAGACAACCCCGGCGATGTGCGCCTCACCCAGGAGGCCCTCAGGGAGGGGAAGAACGCCAATACGATGCATGTGGTCGGAGACGGTGAAGAAGCGCTCTCCTTCCTGTATCAGGAGGGAAAATATGAGGGCGCCGTCCGTCCGGATATCATTCTTCTGGATATCAATCTCCCTAAAAAAGGGGGGCTCGAGGTCTTGGATCAGATCAAGAAAGACGACAACTTAAAGCGAATCCCGGTGGTGATGCTTACCACCTCGGGGGCCGACAGAGATATTTTGAAGGCCTACAATCTGCATGCCAACTGTTATATCACCAAACCGGTGAACATCGACGACTTTAATGCGGCAATTAAAGCGATTGAGGATTTTTGGTTTATAGCGGTCAAGCTTCCTCCACATTAACACCAATGTTGCTTAAGTCGAAAACGGTAATGATCTTTTACTTTGAGCAGCTCGGGCATTAAAACAAGTAAACAGGTAAAGATGAAAGAAGACCTCTCATCCCAAAATACCGCTCTACAAATCCTTCTTGTGGAGGACAATCCCGCCGATATCCGTCTTTTGCGTGAGACGCTGGCGGATGTGGGGGAGAAGCGGTTCCTGATCAGCTGTGCCGATTCTATGAGAAGCGCGATTCAACACCTCTGCGAGGGCCCGTTCGATCTGATTCTGCTCGATTTGACCCTGCCTGACAGCGAAGGATTGAATACCTTGCAACGGATGCGCGCCGCCGCTCCTCTGCTGCCGATCGTAGTGCTTTCCGGTGTTCAAGAGGAGGCCGTCACCCTTTTGGCCTTGCAGAACGGGGCGCAAGACTACCTGGTCAAGGGACAGACGGATAAGCATCTCCTGGTCCGATCGGTGCGTTACGCCATCTGGCGCAAGCAGGCCGAGGACCGACTCCAGTATATGGCCACCCACGATCCGGTCACCCAGCTCCCTACCCGTCTCCTTTTTACGGACCGTCTCAGTCAGGCCCTGTCAAACGCCTCCCGCTACAAGCGGCAGATCGCTGTTTTATTTATCGATGTCGATCGTTTTAAAACGATCAATGACACGCTGGGACATCCCATGGGCGATCTTTTGCTTAAAGGAATCGCCTTACGGCTGGCCGCCGTAGTCCGCGAGGGAGACACCATCGCGCGGCTGGGAGGGGATGAGTTTGTGTTGCTCCTCGAGCAAGGGGTCAAAGAGGAGCCTTACTACAATAGTATTTTGCAGAAAATCATTGACGTCTTCGCGGAACCGTTCGAATTGTCCGGGCTCGAAGTCTTCGTGACCGTGAGCATCGGAATTGCCGTCTTTCCCAACGACGGGACCAACGCGGATACGCTTCTGCAAAACGCCGACGCAGCCCTTCTTCGCGCCAAGGAGCAGGGGAGAAACAATTATCAGCACTATTCCTCCGACATGAACGCCATGGCGATGGAGCGGTTGCGGCTGGAGACCAGTTTACGGAAGGCGTTGCAACGGGAAGAGTTTGTGCTGCATTATCAGCCGATCCAGAATCTTCTCACGGGAGAAATTGTCGGCATGGAAGCCCTGGCCCGCTGGCGTTTGCAAACCGGCCAGATCGTGCCCGCTCCGGAATTTATCCCACTCGCGGAGGCGAGCGGATTGATCCTTCCGATCGGCAACTGGATGCTGACAGCAGCCTGTCAGCAAAACAAGTCGTGGCAGAAGGCCGGCCTTCAACCGATCCGGATCGCTGTCAACATTTCGGCCCGCCAATTTCAAGAGACAACCTTCATCGCAACCATCGGCAATATCCTAAGAAGCACCGGTCTCGATCCAAAATACCTTGAACTGGAAGTCACCGAAGGGGTCGTCATGAAAAGCGCGGAGACCACCATTTTGAAACTGCGGGCCTTGCATGACACGGGAATTCGGATTTCGATTGACGACTTTGGAACAGGCTACTCCTCATTGAACTATCTTCGTCACTTTCCGATCCACACCTTGAAAATTGACCAATCGTTCATCCGCGACATCTGCAACAGCCCCGGCGATATGGCCATCGTGAAGGCGATCATCACCCTCGCACACAGCTTAAACTTAACCGTCGTGGCCGAGGCGGTTGAAACAGCCGATCAACTCCGGCAGCTGCAAAAACTCCAATGCGATGAAATACAGGGATCTGTGTTTTCCATGCCCATGTCGGCTGAAGCAGCCACGAAGTTTCTTACAGAGCAGCAGCACAAAAGGCTGGCAAAAAAGTAAGCCTACCGATAATTTATAAACTGCAAATCAATCCCGAAATCTTTTGACTTAAAATAGGCGATTGCCGCCTGGAGTTCATCCTTGCTTTTTCCGCTGACGCGAATCTGATCCCCCTGGATTTGTGTCTGGACCTTTAACTTGGCATCCCGCGCCGCCCTGCCGATCTCTTTCGCCTTTTCAGATGGAATCCCCTGTTGCAGCGTGATCTTCTGGCGAACCGTCCCGCCGAGCGCCTTTTCAATCTTTTCGTAAATCAGGGCCTTGAGGGACACCCCCCGTTTGACCAGCTTCGATTGAAGAATGTCCAAAACCGCCGCAAGTTTATACTCATCGGACGAGACGACGATGATCTCTTTCTCCTCCTTCAGAGATACCTCGCTTTGGGAACCTTTCAGGTCAAATCGCTGTCGAATCTCCTTCGTGGCCGTTTCCACGGCGTTCTTCACCTCTTGCAGCTCGATCTTGGATACCACATCAAACGAATAGCCCTCGGCCATCTCCCCCTCCCACAAACAATGATGCGGAAAATACAACGATCGTGTGTCTTTGTCAACCGGATGGAAAACACAAGGGAAGAACATTTCAGACGGCTTTGGCCTGTCGGAATAAGGGTTGGATCATGACTGCCATTGACAAAGGAAGAGGCCGCTCCGTACAATGCGACCTTTTGTAACGTACTCTATCTAACATAAGGAGATTCCATGAACGATACCTTTGTGATTTTATTCTCGCTCATCTGTGCAGGCATCGGCATTCTCTACGCATTTTATCTCTCCTACTGGGTCATGAAAAAGGATGCCGGAACGGCAGAGATGCAAAAGATTCAGGCGGCGATTCAGGAAGGGGCAGAGGCCTACATGGCCCGGCAATTTAAAAGCATCTCCCTGGTGGCCGCTCTCCTCTTTATACTGCTTTGGGGAGCGGGCTTCTGGTCCGATCATTTTGGGCCTCTGACCGCCATTGGCTTTCTGGTCGGTGGAACGGCCTCGGCCCTTTCGGGCTACGTCGGCATGATGATTGCGGTTCGCGCCAACGCAAGAACGGCGCACGCCGCCCATCTGGGAATGGGGGCCGCCCTTTCTCTCGCCTTCCGGGGCGGCGCGGTTACAGGGCTCCTGCTGATTAGCCTGGGACTTTTCTCCGTCGCCGGATTTTACGCCGTGGCGTCCACCCTTGCCGGAGAGGCCAGGACGGTTTCCGCCTTGCTCTCCCTTGGATTAGGGGGAAGTTTAATCTCCCTGTTCGCCCGTGTCGGGGGCGGCATCTACACCAAGGCGGCGGATGTGGGGGCCGATCTGGTCGGCAAGGTGGAAGCCGGCATCCCGGAAGACGATCCTAGAAATCCCGCCGTGATTGCCGATAACGTGGGAGACAACGTCGGCGATTGCGCTGGCATGGCCGCCGACCTCTTCGAGACCTACGCCGTCACCACGGTCGCCACCATGGCGCTCGCCCATCTTCTTTTTCCGGAATCGAAAAATGCGATGCTCTTTCCATTGCTGCTCGGAGGCATCGCCATCCTGATGACGATTGTGGGAAGCTGGTTCGTCCGGCACAAAACGGGGGAAGGGATTATGTTCACCCTTTATAAAGGCTTTATTGCCACAGCGGTTTTATCGGCGGCGGCGTTCTATCCCGCTACCTCCCTGCTGATGGAGGGAGTCGGCGGTGTTGCGGCACAAAACTATTACCTCGCAGCCTTGATCGGCCTGGGCGTAACCATCGCCCTGGTGGTGATCACCGATTACTATACCGCAAAGAAGTTTTCTCCCGTGCAGGAGATCGCCAAGGCCTCGGTCACCGGACATGGCACCAACATCATCGCGGGGCTTGCGGTCTCCCTGGAGTCAACCGCCGCGCCCGTCCTGGTGATCGGCGGGGCCATCCTGGGAAGCTACGCGCTTGCCGGCCTCTTCGGCGTCGCGATCGCCGCCGAGGCGATGTTGATGATGGCAGGCATCGTCGTCGCCATCGACTCGTTCGGACCGATCACCGACAACGCTGGCGGGATCGCGGAGATGGCCAACATGGGTAAAGCGGTTCGCGACGTCACCGATCCCCTGGATGCCGTCGGCAACACCACCAAGGCGGTGACCAAGGGCTACGCCATCGGATCTGCCGCACTCGCCGCCATTGTCCTCTTTTCCGAATATACCCGCTCCATTTCAAAGGGAGAAGCCGTTTTTAATCTCTCGGATCCGCTTGTCTTGGTCGGCCTGTTTATCGGAGGAATGACCCCCTTTCTGTTTGGATCGCTCCTGATGAAGGCGGTGGGACAAGCGGCAGGCTCCGTTGTGGAAGAGGTACGGCGGCAATTCCGCGAGATCAAGGGAATCATGGAAGGAACGGGAAAGCCGGAATACGGGAAATGCGTCGATATCGTAACGATTGCCGCGCTTCAGAAAATGATGATCCCCTCGCTTATTCCCGTCTTGATCCCCGTGTTAGTCGGGGCAACTCTGGGGGCCAAGGCCCTTGGAGGCGTCTTAGTCGGAAGTATCGTAACCGGGCTTTTTATCGCAATTTCAATGACATCGGGCGGCGCGGCCTGGGATAACGCCAAAAAATATATCGAAGAGGGACATTACGGCGGCAAGAAGAGCTTAAGCCATCAGGCCGCCATCACGGGAGATACGGTCGGCGACCCTTATAAAGACACGGCCGGCCCCGCCATTAACCCGATGATAAAAGTGATGAACCTGGTGGCCGTTCTGGTAGGCCTGTTGTTCTTCGCTTAATGTCCACCCTCGCGAAAGCGGGAGTCCGGGAATCATCACACCAGGGAAGGCTCTTTCGCCTTGCCTGATGTAGGGCCCTGGGCCACCGGCTTCTCCCCTGAAAGAACCCCGTCTATGGAACCAGGCTCGGCCAGAAGCGATTTTAATTCAGACATAAACTGGTTGATATCTTTAAACTCGCGATAGACGGAGGCAAAGCGGACATACGCCACCTGATCGAGATCGTGCAACCGCCGCATCACCTCTTCGCCAAGGATCCGGCTGTCAATCTCGGTAAATCCCATCTCCGGGATTTTCTTCTCAATCTGCTCCACAATCGATTCAAGAAGATCGACACTCACCGGCCGTTTCTCGCACGCCTTTTTTAGTCCTGAAAAGATTTTCTGCCGGTCAAAGACCTCCCGCCGGCCGTCTTTCTTTATCACCATCGGCAATATTTCCTCCACGCGCTCATACGTGGTATATCGCCGCTCGCAGTTTAGGCATTCCCGGCGCCGACGAATCACCTGCCCTTCCTTGGACAGGCGCGAATCGACCACCTTGTCTTCCATATGATTACAAAATGGACATTGCACGGTATTAGACCTCTTTTTAATTTATAAGCGCCGCGCCTCTCCTTTCGGGGAGGATAGGCCTTTTGGCCCCTTAATGAAGGGGCACACGCGCTCACGCGCTAAAATGGAAATTGCCTGCAAAGAGAAAGCGTCTCTTGCCGAATCGTCTCTAACACCTCTTCCTCTTTTCGATGTTGAAGGGCCGTATCGATCAAGCTGGCGATCTTTGCCATTTCCCTCTCTTTCATCCCTCGGGTCGTTACAATCGCCGTTCCCAAACGGATACCGCTCGCCTGTGCCGGCGGACGTTCATCGAAAGGAACCGCGTTCTTGTTCACCGTAATTCCAGCCAGATCGAGCGCCTCTTCCGCCTCTCTTCCGCTGACTCCCCGGTCCGTTAAATCAACCAGCATCAGGTGATTGTCGGTCCCCCCGGATACAATCTGATAACCCCGTAAGACCAAGGCATTCGCCAAGGCCTTCGCATTGACAACAACGTTTCTTTGGTAGTCGGCAAATTCGGCGGATTGGGCCTCTTTCAGAGCCACCGCCTTCGCGGCAATAACATGCATCAGAGGCCCCCCCTGAATACCGGGGAAAATCATCTTATCAATCTCTTTTGCATATTTTTGCCGGCAGAGGATCATTCCGCCGCGCGGCCCGCGCAAGGTCTTGTGGGTAGTGGTCGTCACAAAATCGGCGTAGGGAACAGGGGAAGGATGCACCCCTGCCGCAACCAACCCGGCGATATGCGCCATATCGACCAGCATGTAGGCCCCCACACGGTCGGCAATCTCACGAAATCGATCAAAATGAAGCACACGAGAGTAGGCCGAAGCCCCTACCACAAGCATCTTAGGCCGCTCCGACAGGGCCAACCGCAGCACCTCGTCATCATCAATCAGGCCAGTCTCTTTTTGCACGCCGTACGAAACCACGCGATAAAACACCCCGGAAAAATTAACGGGACTGCCATGGGTTAAATGCCCTCCATGGGCCAGCCGCATCCCTAAAATCGTATCACCCGGTTTGAGCATGGCAAAATAGACCGCCATATTGGCCTGCGAACCGGAGTGGGGCTGAACATTCACATGCTCGGCGCCAAAGAGGGCCTTTGCACGCTCAACCGCCAGCGATTCAACGATATCGACAAACTGGCACCCCCCATAATAACGCCGGCCCGAATACCCCTCCGCGTACTTGTTGGTCATTAGAGAGCCCTGGGCCTCCAACACCGCCCGACTCACATAGTTTTCAGATGCGATCAGGATAATTTTTTCATCCTCTCGCTGACGCTCCCGCAAAATCGCATCCGCCACCTGTGGATCGCGATCGCTCAAACTCCTATTGATCCAATCGCTCATGCCTTCATTCCCCTATCATCTACTCCCGCCGTACTGTCTATATACCATGAATGATATTTGAAGACCTTCTAGCGGCTTACCATGAACATTTCCCGCAGCGTCTGTTCCACCTCTTTTTTCACCAGGGCCAGCACCTTATCGCCGGAATTGAACTCGGTATCCACTTTCGGAACAACAACCTCTTCCCCTCGAATAATCGAAATAAAAATAGCCCCCTCCGGCAGGTGGATATCGCCCACCTTTTTCCCCATAATCCATGAGACGTGGGACAGATCCATCTCGATTATCTCAAGATTACCGGCCCGCAACGTAACAAGCGGAATCACCATATCATCGGCCTTAACCTGTTCTTCGATGAGAGAGTCGATTAATCGGGTCGCGCTGACGGTCGCATCCACGCCTAGAGTTGGGAAAAGTACCTCGTTTCTGGGGTCATTGACCCGCGCAATTGTTCTGGGACATTTAAACACCGACTTTGCAACTTGACAGATCACGAGGTTGTTTTCGTCGGCGCCGGTCACTGCAACCAGGACATCGGCACGGCTCGCCCCCCCTGCCCGAAGGACATTCACGCGGGAACCGTCTCCCTCCATCAGCGACTCCCCAAACACGGGCGCCATCGCCGATACCTTCCCCTTGTCTTTCTCAATGAGAAGAACCTCGTGTCCCTCGGTCAAAAGGAACTTCGCCAGATAAAACCCCACCTTTCCCGCGCCAACGACGATAATATACATCCTAGCACCCCTTTTTCAGCAGCCCCATCAATTCCTTCACTGCAGAGTCGGTCGGACAGATCGTCTCCAAACCGAGGTCATTATAAACCTTGGCCAACGTCGGATCGAAGATCCGAACCAGTACCCGCGGGATATGATACTTTTTTTGCAATGCCTGGGCCACCATGACGTTGATGTTGTCATTCCCCGTTAAAACAATAAAAACATCCACATGCCCTGAGAAGATCGATTCGGCCAGATTCTCGTTAAAAATATTTCCCTTGATCGGTTCCACGTTCGGATATTCATCCAGATTTTTAAATTTCGTCTCATCATCATCCACAATCAAGACATGATGTCCGAAAGGGCCTAACGTATTCGTAAGACGAGCCCCCAACCGCCCAGAACCGAGTATGACAATCTCCACCTGTCTCCTTAAAACTTTAAGTTAAAACTTTAAGTTAAGCAAAGCAGTATAAAAACCCCATCCCCTTCCCTGCCAAGACCCCACAGTATACTCCTCTTTAAGAGGATTTCAAGGGCGCGTTATCCTACTAAAACAGACCCTGATGTCAATCCCCGTTTTAGGACTCTTCGTATTATGCGTGATCCAAAGGAAGTTTTGAGAGTACCACTTCGCAGGGGGCGTTTCTTAGAACAATATCCGATGTCTTTCCAAGAAGCATCCCGCGCAACCCTTTTTCCGACCGAATTCCCAGAACGATCATATCCACATCATAATCCTTTGCAATACGGGAGATCTCTTCGCCTGCCAGGCGGGCACGTTCAACAATCTTCTTTACCGGAAGTTCATGGAGTGCCACAATCGAGTGGGCCCGCTCCAACGCGCTGTTGGCGGTCTTTTCCGCTCCCGGAAGGGGGATGCCGAGCGGCATCGTTCGTTGAACCTCAATAATATATGTCAGGATAATTTCCGCCTTCTGGTCCTCAGCCAGGCGACAGGCCAGTTCCACCCCTCTTTCGGAATAGGGAAAACCGACCGTTGGCACCAGAATCTTTTTGACCGAAAAGAGAGAGCGTCTCGCCTTCGCCGCGGCGGCCGGAATGTAGGCAGGGGGATGAAGCATCCAGAAAAGGACGGAAACCAGAGAGGCAACAAACAGAAAAACGATGATGGCCCCAATCGGATGCACATGCGCCGTCATATTTCCCCCTTGAATACCTTATAGAACAAATAAAACCGGTATCCGCCATAAACGACAAACCCCACGCCCATCACATATGCCATGAGCGACGCGCCCGACACCACGGCCCGATAGACCATGATCCCCCCAACAACAATAAAGAGCACCATGTTGGTCAACATCACATAGTCTCTGAAACGCCATGGCCCCATCCGTTTTCTCCCCTCTTTTTCCGTATGAGGGGATATACTATCTTGCCGCCACATGCTTAAGCCCCCGGTCGCGTTCCGCAAGCGACGCCTTATATTGCTCCAGGAGATCAAACTCCTCTGCGGAAGTTAAGATGGCAACCTGATCGTTTTCCCAGTCGCGTTTGATACTTCCAAAAACGGGAAGTCTGCTTTTCCATCGAAACACAATATAGTAAATAAGAAAAAGAATCACCCATCCCGGCCCCGCAATTCGTCCCAGCGTATGGGTCCAGACCACAACACCCAGAAGCGCCGCGGTTGAGATAGCCCCGATCACACTAAGGAGGGAAAATTCTGTCTTGCCCGCCACCACATTAATCGGCATCTTATAAGGCCGGGGGGTATAAGGGTCCTTCACCCGCAAGACAATTAAGGCGATAAAAACCAGGAAGTAGGCCAGTGTCGCCCCAAACGCATACATATTGACCAACGCATCCATTGCCTTCTCTCCGAACGAGAAGGCAAAGGCAACCTGGACGGCAGCCACCCCTGAAAAAAAGACCACGCTCCGCACCGGCGTGTGAAATTTTGGATGAACCGCGCTAAACCACGGGGAGACCAGATGAAACTCGCTCATGCTGTATGTCAATCGGGAGGCCCCCATCACACCGGTATTGGCTGAAATCAGAACAATGGTGGCACCCAGGAAGGCGGCAACCGGCCCGGCAAGAAAACCGACATAAGGAATATTGCTTGCCAACATGGCCACCGGATCGGACTGATGCGCGGCCAATTCCTGCCAGGGGAGAATGCCGAGGGCCAAAACAGGGAAGGCCATCGCAAAAAGCAAGACCACGATAATCAGCGCGATGGAGGTGCGCGGTATAATCGTGGAGGGACGTCTGGTTTCCTGGGCCGCCTGGGAGATCGACTCCAGCCCGACATACGAAATGATCGCAACAGAGACGGCGTAAAAAAACTGCTCCACGGAGGGGAAATCGGTCCGAAATTGCCTATCCATCATTTGAGGATCCCAGGCAAATAGAAAACCAAAGACGATCAAGGTCGATTCCAAAACCATATCGATCGCCCCGATAAATTCGTTAAATAACGACGACTCCCGAATCCCCCGAATATTTAAAATCATGAGTAAGAAAACAATTCCGAGCGATTCGGCGGCCCAAATGAGGTTCACCCTTTCAAAGGGACCGATATCAATGACGTAGGTCTGGATAGCGGGAAAATAGAAGTTGATGTACCCGGCAGAGGCGACGGCAAAAAGGGAGATACAGATCGTATAGTCGAGCAGGAGGGCGGCTCCGGTAATAAACCCCCAAATGTCGCCCAGTCCGCGGAGGGCGTAATACTTTCCGCCACCGGCAACAGGATAGGCGGCGGCCAACTCCGTATGCGCCAGGCCGACCATAATATAAACAAGGCCGGCGACAAAAAAAGCGAAGGGGGCTCCTCCCTGCGCGGCCCCTACCACCAGGCCGAGCGCCACGTAGACATCCGCGCCGACATCGGCATATCCCCAGCAGAACGACCCCCAAATAGAGACATCTCTTCTTAATGCAGCAGGCGGTTTAGACGGCGCAAGAGACACGGGTTCAGATGACAATGGAACCTCCACTGTATAAGGCGACACGCATCCCGCGAAGAAGGGATGCCATCTTTTGAGGATGTAGACTTGAGAAAGAAACCGGCTCAGTATAGGGTGGGCCCGGCAGGAATGTCAACCAAGCACCGCTGGCATGTCAAGCCGCTGGGATTGGATTTACGCTATTAGATTCCGTTGTGTCTTTAGGGGTTCCTAAGACCTCTGTGAGAGCGGAAAAATATTGCCGTATTGTCTCCCCAATCGGGCCAGCCAAAAACAATCACCATGACTATGCCGATGATCACAGACAGGGTGATTGAAACGATCAGGCACTTTTTAAATTCGGTCATGAGACACTCCCTTTGCTGTTCAATCATTGAGATGCCATCAGCGTAACACATCGGAATTTCAATCTCTATCTAAACCTTACCACTCCAGACACAACTCGGCCACGCCTTCCCCTTGTATTTTATAACCGACCCATCTAGAATGATAAACAGGTCTCCCCTTCCTGGAAGTGTTAATGTCCGAAGATTCTCCATCGAAGAGGGAAGGCCTCTAAATTCTTAATAAAAACGATTGGTAGATCGGCTTTGAATCAACAGGCATCATTCGGCAGGCATCCTGGAGGTATTCCATGAATCCGCTTGTACAATTAGGAGAGTTGGGGCAAAGCCCCTGGTACGATTACATCCAACGGAGTTTGATCACCTCCGGGGAGCTCAAAACGATGATCGAGACGGACGGCCTGCGTGGAATGACCTCCAATCCCTCTATCTTTGAAAAGGCGATCGGCGGAAGCACCGACTATAATCCGTCTCTTAAACAGGCGCTCTCCGAAGGAATGGGGGTTAAGCAGATATACGAAACCCTCGCCATTCGGGACATCCAGGACGCAGCGGACCTGTTCTATCCGGTCTATGAAAAATCCCAGGCAAAGGACGGCTATGTCTGCCTGGAGGTCGCCCCCGACCTTGCCCACCAGACGGAGGAGACAGTTAAAGAGGCGAGAAGGCTTTTTACTGCGGTCGGCCGCGAGAACGTGATGATCAAGGTTCCTGGAACCAGGGAAGGCATTCCAGCCATTGAGCGTTTACTTGGAGAGGGAATGAATATCAATATCACCCTCCTCTTTAGCGTCGAGGTCTACGAACAGATCGCACAGGTCTATATCCGCGGCCTTGAAACCTTTGCCTCGCGCGGGGGGGATTTAAGCAGGCTTGCATCGGTTGCAAGTTTCTTTATCAGCCGAATCGACAGCCTGATCGACAGCCAGCTTTCAGATAAGGAGAACGAGACGACCGACTCCGGGAAGAAGGCCCTTATAAAAAGCCTGGTCGGCAAAGCGGCCATCGCCAATGCTAAGATCGCCTACCTTAAGTTTCAGGAAATCTTTGGGAGCAATCGCTTTCTTGTCTTGAAAAACAAAGGGGCCAAGGTTCAGCGCCTCCTTTGGGCCAGCACCAGCACAAAAAACCCAAACTATCCCGACACTTATTACGTTGACGCGCTGATTGCCCCGGAAACCGTCAACACCATGCCGGCGGCGACATTTTCGGCTTTTCGTGAACACGGAAAGACGGCTGGCGGGCTCCTGACTGGAATCGATGAGGCCAGAGAAACCATGCTGCATCTTGCCGGTTGCGGCATTGACATTCATCAGGCCACCGACAAACTGTTATCGGACGGCGTCCGCATCTTTTCCGACGCGTTTGATCAGCTCATGGGCACGATCAGCAAGAAACGCAAGGCGTTGCTGGGCGATACGACGGCCACCATTGCCGCCTCGTTGGGACCGTCAGGCGAGGCAGCAGCGGACCGATTGAAAATGTTACAGCAACAGAACTTTGTGCGACGGCTCTGGGCCAAAGATCCGGGCCTTTGGCACCAGGACCCCGCCCATCAAAAAATCATCCAAAACGCCTTAGGCTGGCTGCAGATTACGGAGCAACAGACGCGCCACATGGACACCATCCAAGCGATTTCGGAATCGGCGCGGGGGTTCAAACATCTCCTCCTGTTGGGAATGGGGGGAAGCAGCCTCACTCAAGAGGTCTTTCGAATTACATTTGGTGCCATACCGGGCTACCCGGAACCTCATGTCCTGGACAGCACGAATCCAGCAGAGATCAGAGGCATTGAAAAGCGGATTGATCTTGCCAGGACACTTTTTATCATCGCAAGTAAATCGGGCACAACCATCGAGCCGCTGATGCTTTATCTCTATTTCTTCAATCGCCTGCGGGAAATCAAAGGGGAGAAGGCGGGGGAACATTTTATCGCGATCACCGATCCCGGATCGTCTCTTGAAACTCTGGCCCGGGAGGACCGGCTAAAAGCGGTCC
>SBBT01000061.1 GCA_005239595.1 Candidatus Troglogloeales bacterium
CACCTCCCCCGTAGAGGCCATTTCTACCCCCACCGTCGGATCCGCCCCTTGAAGCCGTGTGAACGAAAAGTGGGGTGCTTTTACACCGACATAGTCAAGGCTGTAAGGCGATTTTTCGATCTTTGACAGTTTGATGCCGAGCATCGCCCGCACCGCAAGCGCGATAAAATTCTCCTTGTAAATTTTCGACACAAAAGGAAAGCTTCGAGACGCCCGAAGATTGCACTCGATGACCTTGACGTTGTTTCCCTGGGCGAGATATTGCACGTTGAAAGGACCGGTAATCTGCAGGGCGTCCGCGATTTTGGCTGTGGTTTTCTCAATGCGCCGCGTCGTTTCCAAATAGGTTCGCTGGGGAGGCAGAACGAGAGTCGCATCTCCCGAGTGAACGCCGGCATTCTCAACATGTTCTGTGATCGCCATGGCGATAATGGCTCCTTCGGCTGCCACGGCGTCCACCTCAATCTCCTTGGTATTTTCATAATACTTTGAAATCACAACGGGATGTTTTTGAGAGACCGCTGTCGCTTTATCCAGGAAGAGCTGCAACTCCTTCTCATTGGTCGCCACGCCCATGGCAGCCCCGCTCAGCACGTAAGAGGGTCGAAGCAGCACAGGGTAGCCGATCTCCTCGGAAAACCGGACCGTATCCGAGAGCGTACCGACTTCCCGCCAGGGAGGCTGATCGACGCCGATTTGATCCAGAAGCGAGGAGAATTTGTATCGGTCTTCTGCGCGGTCAATATCCCGCGGAGAGGTTCCCATGACACTCACCCCCGCCTCATGAAGTTGGAGCGCAAGGCCATTTGGAATTTGCCCCCCTACGGAGACAATGATACCCAGGCAGCGCTCCCGCTCATAGAGATCCAGGACGGTTTCTAAATCGATACTGTCAAAATAGAGGCGGTCGCACTCATCATAATCGGTGCTGACCGTTTCAGGGTTATAGTTCAGCAAGACAGAGGTATACCCAAGCTGGCGCAAAACCCGAGAGGCCTGGACACAGCACCAATCAAACTCCACCGAACTGCCGATACGATATGCCCCTGATCCCAAAATGAGGACATTTTTCGCGCTGTCACAAGCAAGGTCATCTTCCTGGCCGTTATACGTCAGGTAGAGATAATTGGTCTTTGCGGGATATTCGGCGGCAAGGGTGTCGATCTGTTTGACATACGGCCGAATGCCCATGTTCGTCCGAAGCTGGCGAACCGCGGTCTCGTCCATCTGCAGGACGCGGCCGATCTGCCGATCTGAAAATCCAGACTGTTTGGCCTCCAGAAGAAGGTTTTTAGGGCACGGCCCTCCCGCATAGATGAGCAGCTTTTGTTCCAACCGGACCAAACGCTCAATACGGTGCAGATAAAAAGGATCGATGTGCGTTAACGCGTAGATTTGAGAAACCGTCAGCCCTTGCCGAAGGGCTTCCGGAATGGCAAGGAGGCGTTCCGTGTCGGGATGGGCCAGGTACGCTGAAATATTCTCGAACGCGGGAGCGCGCGTGGCGACCAGGCCGTCAAATCCCACTGCCAGCATCCGGATCGCCTTCTGAATCGCCTCTTCAAAGTTTCGTCCAATCGCCATCACCTCTCCAACCGATTTCATTTGGGAGCCGATTTCTTTTGAGACGTTACGAAACTTGTTTAAATCCCATCTGGGTATTTTAACAACAATGTAGTCAAGCGCGGGTTCAAAACAGGCGGTGGTTGTTTGCGTCACCGAGTTTCGTAAATCCGAAAGACTGTGGCCCAGGGCGAGTTTTGCGGCGACGTACGCCAGCGGGTATCCGGTTGCCTTGGACGCCAAGGCGGAGCTTCGGCTTAGCCGCGCATTGACCTCAATCACGCGATAGGCGTCCGACCTCGGATCCAGGGCAAACTGGACATTACATTCCCCCACCACCTTCAGATGCCGGATGATCCGGGTCGATAATTCCCTCAATTGGTGATATTCCCCATTGCTTAATGTCTGGCTGGGGGCGACGACGATGCTCTCGCCGGTATGGATACCGAGAGGATCAAAGTTTTCCATGTTGCAGACGGTAATACAGTTGTCGTATCCATCCCGGACCACTTCATATTCTACTTCCTTCCAGCCGGTCAAATACTCTTCGATCAGCACCTGATGCGAATGGGCCAGCGCCTTTTTAACCCGATCGCGCAGCGCATCCTCATCCCGGCACATCCCGGAACCGAGTCCCCCCAAGGCGAAGGCAATACGCACCATGACAGGGTATCCGATCTCGCCTGCCACCCGCACTGCCTCCTCGACAGAAAAAACGGCGCGGGAGCGGGGGGTTGCTACGTGAATCTCGTCGAGACGTTTTACAAACAACTCTCTATCCTCGGTATCGCGGATGGTATCAATTGGCGTTCCCAAGACCTGTACGTTATGTCTTTGCAAAACCCCTTTTTTAGCCAATTCCAAACCGCAATTTAGGGCCGTTTGTCCTCCGAATCCCACCAGAATGCCATCAGGCGCCTCTTTCTCAATGACCCTTTCAACAAAGTCGGCGTTCACAGGAAGAAGATAGACGCGATCGGCCATCTCTTCCGTCGTCTGGATCGTCGCGATATTGGGATTGACCAGAACGGCGGAAATCCCCTCCTCCTTCAGGGCCTTGAGGGCCTGGCTTCCGGAGTAATCAAATTCGCCGGCCTCCCCAATTTTCAAGGCGCCGCTTCCGAGGAGTAAGACTTTTTTAGGCTTATTTGCCATCAGATAACTTCTGAACGAAAAAATCAAAAAGAAAATGGGTATCCACTGGCCCCGGATGGGCCTCCGGATGAAACTGTACTGAAAAGATCGGCCTGCCGCAATGCCGTATTCCTTCATTCGAACCATCATTGGCGTTGAAGAACCAAGGCTTCCATTCAGGCGATAAGCTCTCTTCATTAACGGCATAGCCATGATTTTGCGATGTGATAAAACAACGTTTTGAGCCGACCTCGATACAGGGCTGGTTCTGCCCGCGATGACCATATTTCAGTTTGTAGGTGTCCCCCCCCGACGCCAATGCCAGAAGCTGGTGTCCCAGGCATATCCCCATAATCGGAATGTTCCGATCAAGTCCCTTTCGGAGGATGGAAATGGCTTCTAAACAGGCTTTTGGATCCCCAGGACCGTTGGATAAAACAACCCCCTCCGTCTCTTCACAGGTCCAGTCATAGTTCCAGGGTACCTTTAGGACATTAAGACCCCGTGCAACCAGACTTCGGACGATGTTGTTCTTGCATCCAAAATCAACAAGCACCACTTTTCTCTCCCCATCCGCGGGAAACCATTTTGCCTCCCGCACGCTTACCTCCACGACAAGGTTACGTCTATTGGGATCATCCTGGGGCACATCTTTGCTATCCACAATGATCTTGCCCAACAGGCACCCTTTTGTCCTTAGCCGTTTCGTGAGTGCACGCGTGTCGACGCCACAAATACCGGGAACGCCTGCTGATTTCATCCAGGTATCAAGGGAGCTTACGGCAGACCAGTGGCTATAGGCATCCGTCAATTGAGAGATAACCAGGCCTTGAACATGGATGGCATTACTTTCAAAAGAGGGAGAAAGCCCTTTCGATGAGGAGACCAACGAATCGCCATTTCCTGGAATTCCGTAATTTCCAATTAAAGGATACGTCAGCGTCAGAATCTGGCCTTGATAGGAAGGGTCTGTCATCGCCTCTGGATAGCCGACCATGCCTGTGTTGAACACCACTTCTCCAGAGACTGAAACGGGCGCGCCAAAGGCAGTACCCTCATAGATAGCCCCATCTTCAAGTACTAATTGCGCTTTCATGGTCTTTCTTTCAATAAATCGACGATATTTTCTGCGCAGGGAGGCTGCCCAAGCCGGGCCGTCATTCCCGAAACCTGTACAGCAGTCTATGCCTGCTTGGGCAACCTGTCAAGGGTTCCTATTGTGCCGTGTTCCTATTGTGCCGTTTAAAATGCAATTCCTTATGATCGACGTTGCGATATTTACAATGGGGCCAGGCATATAATGCCAAGCATATAATTTTATTGACATGTTAAACTGCCAGGCATAGGATGCTGGCATGGTTGGGGAGCCTCGAGCTTATTTTCCCTGTGGCCTCTACAGGGGCGGCCAGAGGCGATCCGCAACTTTATATCAACCCGTCTTAATCCATTCGTGAACCCAAGAGGTATCTATGCCAAATAAAACCCCTACTCCGAAAACCAAAACAGAAGGCCATGCATCGCCCGCCCATACGGACGACGGCAACGGCCTCAACCTCCAACAGCTCTTGGCCACCCTGCTCGCCGTCAAAAGCGGTAATTTCGTAGTACGCATGCCCGTTGGACAATCCGGCATCGCCCAAAAAATATCCGAGACCCTCAACGACATTATCGCCTTAAACGCCAGCCTGGTCACCGAAATCGAAAAGGTCGGCGCCGCCATCGAAAAACAAGGAGATATCGCAAAGAGAGTAGCGCCTGTAGGTGGTGGTGGTGGTGGTTGGGCCTACACCATCGATACGGTCAATGCCCTCATCAACAATTTGGCCCAACCGACAGGCGAAATCGTCCGCGTGATCAACGCCGTCGCCGTCGGCGACCTGTCCCAAAAGATGGCTTTAAAAATTGCCGGTCGGCCCCTTAAAGGGGATTTCCTGAAAACGGCTCAGGTCATCAATGAGATGATTAGACAGCTTAGCATCTTCGCAGCCGAGGTCACCCGCGTGGCCCGCGAGGTCGGCACGGAGGGAAAACTGGGCGGCCAGGCTAAGGTGAAAGGGGTGGCAGGCACCTGGGTGGTGAGATTGTCAGCCATGGCATTAACCGTATCGGTTAAATCCTTCCAGGTGCCGGAAACGCCTTTCACCTTGGCCTGGCCGCCCAGTTTTCCCTCCGTGCCGACCTCA
>SBBT01000143.1 GCA_005239595.1 Candidatus Troglogloeales bacterium
CGACCCTCCCTCTCTTCTCTACAGCAACAAGGATAATGGCTCTCTCCTTCGTCAGTCGCCCAATAACACCTTGCTCCACTCCGCCCAAGTAGGTTTCATCGTAAGGGGGTCGACATCATAAGAGAAAATGGCTATGATCTACATCCATGAGAGGCGCGCCTGAACCTACAAAAAGACTCGACATTGTAATGGCGGCGTCGGAAGTGTTCCCCTATGCTAAAACGGGGGGACTCGCCGACATGGTAGCATCCCTTTCTCAATCGTTGGTCCAAAAGGGCCATTCCGTCACAGTTTTTCTCCCCCTTTATGAACAAATTGATCCAAATCGCAGTTTATTAAAACCCTTAGACATCCATTTTCTGGTTCCTCTTTCTAACCAACAGGTCAAAGCGGGATTATTCTCGCACGAATCGGCTGGGGTTCAGTATTACTTTATAGAATACGATTCCTATTTCAGACGACCTGGTCTTTATGGCACAAACGAAGGAGATTACCCAGACAATGCAGCCCGTTTTGTTTTCTTTTCACGCGCCGTCTTGGAAGCGGCCAAAGCCCTCTCGCTTGAGCCGGATATTTTTCACTGCCATGACTGGCATACCGGCTTCATACCCGTTTACTTAAAAACCCTGTACGAAAAAGACTTTCCAAAAAGCGGCTCCCTCTTTACCATTCACAATCTTGGCTTTCAAGGGATTTTCTGGCATTACGACTGGCATCTTACCAATCTTCCCTGGGATTATTTCAATGAGCACGCGATCGAGTTCTACGGGAAGATCAACTTTCTTAAAGGGGGTCTCATATTTTCAGACGCTCTGTCCACCGTGAGTCCGAAATATGCCAAGGAGGTTCAAACCGTCGCCTTAGGCCACCAACTGGAAGGGGTCCTGGCCCATCGGAAGAAAGAACTCGTTGGAATTCTAAACGGAATAGATACGGAAGAGTGGAACCCTGCCAAAGACATATACATACCGTATCAGTATGACTTTAAAAGCCTCTCAGGAAAGGGAAAGTGCAAGGAGGAACTTCAAAAAGAGATGGGACTTTCCCTGCAAAAAAAGAGACCGCTTCTAGCCATCATCACACGCCTTACGGAGCAAAAGGGAATCGACATTGTGATCGAGGCCTTTTCGAAGATGATGGATTATGGGACACAATTCGTCATGATGGGAACTGGAGAGAGACGCTATGAAATCACACTACAGGCGTTGGCATCCCAATATCCCGGTCAAGCCGCAGTAAAAATTGCTTATGATGCTTCTTTGGCCCATCGAATCGAGGCGGGAGCGGATATCTTTCTGATGCCGTCAAAATACGAACCGTGCGGCCTAAACCAGATGATGAGTCTTCGCTATGGTACAGTACCCATTGTCCGCGCTACTGGGGGGCTCGACAACACCGTGGCGACATTCAACCCAAAAACACTTCGCGGGAACGGGTTTAAATTTACACAGTATTCGCCCACAGCCCTTCTGCGACAGATAAAGAAGGCTTGTGATCTCTTTCGTGAGAAAAAGAAATGGCAGGCCCTGATCCAAAACGGAATGCAGGGAGATTTCTCCTGGAAGGTTTCAGCGGAAAAATATATAAAGCTGTACCGTTATATTCTGGAGAAGCGGGCCAGGCGTTAACGATCCACCAACGCCTTTAATTCCTTGCCAGTCTTAAAAAAAGGAACCTTCTTTTCAGGAACGTTTACCCATGCCCCGGTCTTCGGATTTCGTCCTTCTCGGGCTTGTCGATGTCTCAAGCGGAAACTGCCAAATCCCCTAATTTCTATCTTATCGCCTCCCATCAGCGCCTCACGAATGCCGTCAAAAATAGTGCTGACCAGAACCTCAACCTGATGTTTGCTTAAGGCAGGGTACAGTCCCGTAACCGTCTCAATGAGCTTTGCCTTCGTCATAAGCCCCTTAATTTAGCGATATTCCGCCCTCATCGTGAAAAAAAGGCCACGCGTTTTACAGGGAAAGGAGATAGCTTAACCGCACCGATGTGGCAGGAAGACGGGGCATTCCCCATTCTCCTGACAATAGATCCCGGAAAAAATCGAGCATGGATTTCTCTTCCCTGGCCTCGACCATTTGCGGTTCTCCCTCAATGCCTGCAAGCTCCGCCGCTTTTCGAACGGCGTCTTTTAATCCACCCAGTTCATCGATCAAACCGATTTCCTTGGCCTGGCGCCCCGTAAAAACACGACCATCGGAAAATGAGCGTACGGTTTCTACACGAAGTGCCCTTCCCTCTGCCACCGCATCGATAAATTGGACATGCATATCATCCAGGACATTCTGCAGCAGGGCGCGGTCTTCCTCGCTCATCTTTCGAAAAGGAGAACCCACATCCTTGTTTTTCCCGCTTTTTATCACAACGCTTTCAACGCCAACCTTCTGCATCAAACCTTCCACATTCGCAAGTTCCATAATCACCCCTAGACTTCCCGTGAGGGTCCCCGGGTTGGCAATGATCCTATTCGACGCACTGGCGATATAATATCCGCCAGACGCCGCGACGGTTCCCATCGACGTTATCACCTTCTTCTTCCCGCCATCCCGTATCTTCTTAACCTCGGCATAAATCTCCTGGGAGGGCACCACCCCCCCACCGGGGCTATCAATCCTAAGAAGAATGGCCTTGATATCGTCGTCGTCATTATATTTATGCAATGCGTCAATGACCTTTTTCGAATCGAGAATGACCCCTTCTATCCGAACAAGCGCAATTTTCCCCCCCGCCCCCCACTTTCTTTCGCCTGCCGTCCCGGCCATCCGCGTCATCCAAAACGTAAATGCGAAAAAAAGAAGCGAGAAAACAAGAAAATACGCCCCTCCAGTTAAAAGTGACTTGCGATCCATTTTATGGTATAGTCTCCCTCTTCGCTTTTATAGACGTTTTATTGGCAACCGCCCCAAGGGATTGATCGGGACTTCCCTGATTACTGTAAAAGCTTTCCAATGCCTCTTTATCAGAATCCTGTTTTAACGCTAAAATCGACAACGCAATTTTACGCTCGCCAGTATCCACCCGAATAACCTTCGCATCAACGGAGATCCCGATATGGAAAACATCCTCTACACGCGATCCGGGATCAACCCCCGTTTCGCTCATATGGATTAATCCCTCCACATCCTCTTCAAAGAGGAGGAAAACACCAAAATCTGTTATTTTGGCAACCTTCCCCTTCACCACAGCACCCAATTGATACTTCTTAGGGATTTCCTGATCCCATGGATCTGCCGACAGCTGTTTGTAACCGAGGGCAATCCGCTCTTTCTCACGATCCACTTTTAGTACAACCGCTTCGATCGTCTGTCCCTTCTTAAAAACTTCCGACGGATGTTTCATGTGGCGCGTCCAGGAAATATCGGAAATATGAATTAACCCGTCAATGCCCTCCTCCAGGCCGACAAACACACCAAAATCAGTAATGCTCCGCACCTTTCCAGAGATTTTCGCACCGGGTGGATATCGCTGTTCCACCGCGCTCCAAGGGCTCGGTTCGATCTGCTTCATACCAAGGGATATCTTTCTCCCTTTACGATCGACATTCAGGATCACCGCGCCGACCTGATCTCCCACAGAGACCAGTTTAGAAGGATGCTTCACTTCATGCGCCCACGACATCTCAGAGATGTGGACTAACCCCTCGATCCCTGCCTCCAACTCCACAAAAGCGCCATAGTCGGCCAGGCTGACGACCTTCCCGTTCACCTTTGTCCCGACAGGATATTTTGTCTCAACATGGGTCCAAGGATCCGGCATTGTCTGTTTGCGACCTAGCGAAACCCGGCCGGTCTCCTTGTCGTACTTTAGAATCACCACCGAGAGCTTATCGCCCACCATGCAGAGCTCCGAAGGATGCCCGACCCGGCCCCAGGACATATCCGTAATATGCAGCAGGCCGTCAATCCCTCCCAGATCGACGAAAACCCCATATTCGGTGATATTTTTCACCACCCCCTCTACAAGCTGACCCTCCTGGAGAGAGGAAAGCGTGCTCTGCCGTCTTTGATTACGAGATTCCTCAAGCAAAACCCTCCTTGAGACAACGATATTCCCACGACGCTGGTTCATCTTAATGATTTTCAACGGAAAGGTTTTTCCAATCAGTTGGTCAAGGTCGCGCACCGGTCTTAAATCAATTTGAGATCCAGGAAGAAACGCCTTAACCCCAATATCCACAATCATCCCGCCCTTGATCCGCGAGAGGACCTTTCCCTCAACGACGGTATCTTGTTTATAAATTTCTTCAATATCCATCCATATTTTCATCCGATCCGCTTTTTCTCTGGAAAGGATGAGATTCCCATCCATATCCTCCCGTTCTTCCAAATATATTTTCACTTTATCCCCAACCATCAGTCGGGCTAATTCCTCAGGAACGAATTCTTTTTTCGGCACAACACCTTCCGATTTATAGCCGATGTCGATCAACACCCCCTCTCCTTCGAGAGAGAGTACCGTCCCTTCAATCACACTTCCCTCTTTCAGATTTTTAAACGTCCCCTCATAAAACGCCTCCTGCTCAAGGCGTTCGCGGGTTTTCTCTGGGCTGATAACGTCATCACTCTCCAAAAGATTGATATCCTTATTTTTGACCATAAAAATTTTCTCTCCCAATCCTGTCGTTAAATTTTTCTTAACCGATCCACAACTTCTTCAATAATCCAATCGGGAGTGGATGCCCCAGCCGCTACACCAACCTTTCTCATTCCTGGAAACCATCCGTCTTCCACCTCACGAGAGGTCTCAATATGATATGTTGGAATCCCTTTCTCACGGCAGATATCGGCCAGATGTGTCGTGTTGGCAGAGTTTTTCCCTCCGACAACTACCATCGCCTCCACGTCTTCGGCCATCTGCTGCACCTCGGTTTGCCTATCTTCCGTCGCATAGCAAATCGTATTAAAAACCTTCACCTCCTCACAAATCTCCAGGCATTTTACGACAATTTCAGAAAACCGCCCAAACGTTTGCGTGGTCTGGGAAATAATGCCAATTCGCTTCTTTGGATACTTTTTCAGCGCCTGTTTGATCTCTTCGAAATCTTCGGTCACCAATATCTCACTGCCGCTGTGTCCAATAACGCTTTTAGTTTCTGGATGATTGCGATCTCCCACCATAACAACCTGATACCCTTCGTCCACAAGCTGCTTGGCATATTTTTGGGCATTGGTCACAAAAGGGCAGGTCGCATCAATAACGTGCAGTCCTTGAGCCTCTGCATCAAGAATAACACGGGGGGAAGAAACGCCATGGGAACGGAGGATTACCACCCCTTTTTCAATTTGATCCAACGCCTCCACTTTCTTAACCCCTTTTTGAGATAACCGCTCGACTACCTGTGGATTGTGAATGAGAGGGCCCAGACTGTGGACATCTTCTTTATATTGCTCGGCAGCATCAAATGCCATTTTAACCGCCCGTTTAACGCCAAAACAGAAACCTGCATTCTCTGCGACAAACACCTCCATCCGGCTCTCCCTATTGAGACAAACGAGACAATACCGACCTTAACTCTGCGATCTGCGTCATCACTTCCCGCGCGATTGTATCATAAAGCATCTTTGGGTGCATCTTTTCTTTTTTTGCGCCATCGACCCTGCCTGAAAAATTAAGCGGCCGCCCGAAAATAATGGTGACTGGATTAAACAGACGAACAGGTCTCGTTCCATCTATATAGGCCGGAACAACCGCAGCCCCCGATTGCGCAACGATCCAACCAATTCCAGGCTTCGCAGCCTGAAGCTCCCCATCTTTGCTCCGCGTTCCTTCCGGGTAAACCACAAGAAGCCGGCCGCTTTTAAGCCGCCGCACCGCCTCCTCCATGGCCGCGCGATCCATCGTTCCACGCCTGATTGGAAACCCGCCTAAGGTCCTGAATAACCAGGCGATCACGGGATTGGCAAACAGTTCCACCTTGGCCATATTATCCGCCTTTCGGTAGAGCGCAGCATCCAACAGAGGAATGTCAAAATAACTGTTGTGGTTGGCCGCGACGATCACCCCCCCCTCCCTTGGGACATTCGCCTCATTGATTACCTTAAAACGAAAAAAGAGTTTCGCCAGGAAGGAAACCACGCTATGGGCAATGTTATATACCATCGTTCGAGAGGTCTTTCGTAGGATTCATTCCAACCTTCCTTGTCACCCCCTTGGCCATCCGCTCAATAACCTCCTCCAAACCAAGTTGCGTGGAGTCAATGAAAATCGCATCGTCCGCTATTCTCAGAGGGGCAACCGCCCTATGGCTGTCTTTGCCATCGCGAGAGATAATCTCGCGGATTGTCGTCTCTAAATCGGTTGCCATTCCCCTTGCCTGAAGCTCTTTGAAACGCCGCATCCCCCGGATTTCAACAGAGGCATCGAGATAAAACTTTACCTCCGCATCTGGAAAAACGACGGTACCGATATCCCGCCCCTCAACAACCACATTGCTACCCGACGCGATCTTGAGCTGAAGCGCCAAAAGATGCGCCCTTACCCCGGCATAGGCGGAGATAATTGCAGAAACGCGTGAGACATCCGGAAATCGCAAATAGGGCGTGATCTCTTTTTGATCGGCCCAAATCTGGGCCTTCCCATTGATTAAGCGGAGTTCAATCTGAACGGACCGACAAAATGACACAACATCCGGCTGTTGGTTCGGGTCAACCTTCTCTTCAATGACCCTCCAGGCCAATCCCCGGTAAAGGGAACCCGAATCAAGATAAACGGCGCCAAGCCGTTTTGCCAGCCCTGCTGCCACGCTGCTCTTGCCGGCTGCGGCAGGGCCATCAATTGCCACCACCCATGGACGCTTCATCTTCCGGCAAGCTCTCCTAATAAACTTTCAAAAGTTGGAAAGGAGGTTTGAATACACGAGGTATCATCCATCTCAATATCCCCTTCGGCCACAAGACCCGCGATGGCCATTGCCATTGCAATACGATGGTCGCCACGTGTTTCACAAACAGCCCCTTTTAGTTTTTTCCCGCCGATAATTTTTATCCCATCAGGGAATTCCTCGACCGCCACCCCCATGCTCCCCAGGGCGCGGGCCATTGTCGCAATGCGATCGCTTTCTTTGACACGCAACTCCTCTGCCCCGTGAATCACGGTCTCTCCCTCTGCCAAGGCCGCGGCGATACAAAGAATCGGAAACTCATCAATGGCCCTTAAAAAGGTCTCCCCTTCAATGGCCACCCCATGCAGGGCACTTGTAGAAACGGTGATGTCGGCTACCGGCTCACAACAATCCGATGTAAGCGGTTTTATGATTATTTGGGCACCCATCTTTTGAAGAATATCCAAAATGCCGGTGCGGGTTGGATTGATGCCGACACGACAGAGGGTCATTTGGGAACCCTCCACGATTAGGCCTGCCACCAGAAAGAAGGCTGCGGACGAGAGATCCCCCGGCACCAGAATCTTCCTGGCGGGATAGGAGACGCCTCCCGCCACGGACAGGATCCCCTCCGCTACCTTGCAGGGTACCCCAAAATAAGAGAGCATCCTTTCGGTATGATCGCGAGATTGGCGCGGTTCCCTGATACGGGTTGTCCCTGCCGCGAAAAGCCCTGCAAGGAGAATGGCCGACTTCACCTGGGCACTTGGGATTGGCATCTCATAGTCGATTGCGGAGAGCCGTCTCCCCGATATTGCCAGCGGGGCATATTCCCCGCGGCGGCTAAAAAGCTCTCCCCCCATCCGCTTTAGCGGCTCCATCACACGCCGCATCGGCCGGCTTCTCAACGAGGCATCCCCGGTTAATATCGAGAGAAAAGGCTGCCCCGCCAATAGCCCCGCCAACAGGCGAAGCGTCGTCCCTGAATTTCCGCAATCGATGACCCCAGAAGGTTCTGTTAAACCCGACAGTCCCTTTCCATCAACCCATAAAGTTGGGACTCCGTTTTTTGCCTCGGAAACGACCGAAATCCCCATCTCCCGAAATGCCGTAATGGTGCGCTCGCAATCTTCCGAGGGGAGATACCCGGTAATCTCGCTCATCCCTTTCCCCAACGCCGAAAAAATAATTGCTCGATGGGTAATCGATTTATCGCCCGGGATCACAACCGATCCGCGTAGCGGAACTTTTTTAGTTAAAATGCCCTTCATCCGATATCGTTTTGACGAATTGCTTTCACACGATCAAAAACTTCCAAAAGGCCTACCCCATCCTTGTCGATGATCTTCTTCTTCATTTTTTCCAGCGTCTCCTGATAGAGATCGATCATCGTCACCATCTCTTCACTATTTAAAAGAAAGATGTCCCGCCACATCTCGGTGGAGCTCCCGGCAATTCGGGTAAAATCGCGCAGTCCCCCTGCGGAAAACCGCGCTGGATCGCGACGGGCGATGGTCGGATGGTTTAGTGTCTCAACCAAGGCATAGGCGATCAGGTGCGGCAGATGACTCACCGCGGCCAGAATCTGGTCATGAACCGAGGGCTCCATCTGAACCACCTTGGATCCGACCTTTTCCCAAAGAGCGGTCACTTTTTTAATCGCTTTTGGATCGGTTTTTGGGGTCGGCGTCAGGATACAGACGCTTCCTCGAAACAATTCATCCCTTGCGGCCTCCACGCCTGACTTCTCCCGGCCGGCAATCGGATGCCCCCCCACAAAAGCGGCATGTTCCGGCATCTGCAATTCTATTAAAGAAACCCATTTCCCCTTCACACTCCCCACATCCGTTACAATCGCCCCTTCCTTGAGATAGGGAGAGATGGCGCGACTGATCCGCTCAAATGTGCCGACCGGCGTCGCGAGAATCACAAGATCAGAGCCTTCTACCGCATTCGATAACGTTAGCAAATAACGGTCAATGACACCCATCGAGACCGCCTTTTGAAGATTCCAGCGCCTCCGATCATATCCAATCACCGTACCAACCAATTTTTTCCGCTTGGCGATCAGGCCAAGCGATCCGCCAATAAGACCCACCCCAATAATGGTTATTTGTTTGAATAACAAATCAAAACCCTCACTCTACTTAATTTTAGAAATAGACACTTTCACGTTCGGACAGACCGGCTCTTTCCTCCAAAGCCCCTAGATTTCGCGATCAACCGCTGCCGCAACCCGTTTTAACTGGGACATCAGCGTCTTGAACGTCGTCGGCAGGAGCGCCTGCTCTCCATCGCAATAGGCCTCTTCCGGATTGGAATGGACTTCAATAATCAGGCCATCTGCGCCGGCAGCAATGGCGGCTTTTGCCATGGGAACCACCAGATCGGTTCTTCCGACCGCATGGCTTGGATCGACGATAATCGGAAGATGAGAGATCTGCTTAATCAAAGGGACGGCAGAGAGGTCCAGGGTATTGCGAGTTGCCGTCTCGAATGACCGTATACCGCGTTCACAAAGAATCACCTGGTGATTCCCAGCCGCGAGGATATATTCTGCCGAGAGAAGAAACTCTTTTATCGTCGCGGAGAGGCCCCGTTTCAGCATCACCGGTTTGCTATAAGATCCTACCTCCGCCAGAAGCCGGAAATTTTGCATGTTGCGAGCCCCGATTTGAATAATGTCGGCATGTTTCATCATGAGTGGCATGTCCCTGGGATCCATAATCTCCGTAACGATCAGAAGACCGGTCTTCCGCTTCGCCTCCGACAGATATTCCAATCCCTCTTCCCCCAATCCCTGAAAGGAGTAGGGAGAAGTGCGCGGTTTGAATGCGCCTCCCCGGAGAATGAGCGCTCCTCCCGCTTTTACCTCTTGTGCGATCGAGGTCAGCCGCTCCTGGTTTTCCACGGAGCAGGGACCCGCCATCACCACCACTTTATTCCCCCCGATTTTGATCCCGTCAACATCGACCACCGTGGTTTCTTTTTTAAACTCCCTGCTCACCAGTTTATAGGGAGAAAGAATCGGAAGCGCCTCTTCTACGCCAGGCAGCGCGGCCAGCGGATGCCGCTGCAAATCACGTTCATCGCCAATGACCGCAATGACCGTCCGCTCGGTACCCCTGACCATATGGGGGGTCAAATTCATCTCCCGGATTCTTTTGACAATATGCTCGATCTCTCTTTCCGTCGTTCCAGGCTTTAACACGATAATCATTTTTCTCTCCTTCGCTCGGAATCTGTGGGCAAGCCCGCTAACACCGCTTTGAGCGACCGAATGAACCGTCTATTCTCGCTCGGACGACCGATGGTAACCCGAAGATGCCCCTCCGCGATATGGCGAATAATCACCCCCTTGTAAAGGAGGGCCGTATACACCTTCTCACCCACTTTTGCATCAGAACCCTTTATGTCAAAATAGATAAAGTTCGTCTCCGTGGGAAGATACGCAATTCCCATCTGATCAAACTCCCTTGTGAGATATTTTTTCCCCGTTTCATTATTTTTCAGCGTTTTTAAGAAATGTTCTTCATCGGAAAGCGCAGACAATGCCGCAAGCTGGGCAGGCAAGTTCGCATTAAACGGCTGCCGAATTCGATTTAGATAATTGGCCACATCAGGATGGCTGATGCCGTATCCAATCCGAAGGCCCGCCAATCCATAGGCCTTTGAAAACGTCCGAAGGATGATCAGCGGGGCCCCCTCATCTAACATCTGAACCGACTTGGGGAATTGATGATCGGTGACATACTCCGCATACGCCTCATCAAAAACCACCAGAACGCGATCGGGGAGTTGGGATAAAAACTTGCGGACCTCATGGTGACGCACAATTGTTCCCGTTGGATTATTGGGGTTGCAAATAAAAATTAACTTGGTCTTCTCCGTAACCGCCTCTGACATACGATCGAGATCATGCCTTTCCCCCTTTAATGGAATTTCAATCGGCCTGCCATGTCCGCCTATCACCACCGATCGATAGAGCGAGAAACTGGGATGGGCCATGACCGCCTCGTCTCCAGCAAGGATAAAGGTCCTAATCAGCAATTCGATAATCTCGTTGGAGCCGTTTCCAATCGTAATCTGTGAAGGAGAAACATTCCATTTTTCCGCCAGGGCCAATTTAAGGGGGGTGGCCGCTCCATCCGGATAGTGATGTATTTTCCTAAGACCTTTCCGAATGGCAGAGACAGCCTTGGGCGAGGGGCCCAGAGGGTTCTCATTGGAGGCAAGCTTGATCGCCTGTTTAACTCCGATCTCGCGTTCTAACGTCTCCAGCGGTTTCCCGGGAATATAAGGGGAAATCGTGGTGATGTCTTTGCTGACAGAAATCATGCCGCCCCCGTCTCTTTTTCGGACGCTGCCATTGGATAGGAGCCTAATACCTTCAAAAAAACTGCCTCCTTTTTCAACTGTTCCAACGCAAATGAGACCCCTTCATCCGTAAGATGCCCGGTAAGATCGATGTAAAAAAGATACTCCCACGCCTTTTTCTTAGAAGGACGCGATTCAATCTTCGTCAGATTGATTTTCTGATCCGCAAAAGGGGACAACATCTTGTACAACGCCCCCGGACAATCCCGAATCGAGCAGAGGATGGAGGTCCGATCGGTACCGCTTCTTTCATGAGATTTTTTAGAGATTATCAGAAATCGTGTCAGGTTGTGGGCATGGTCTTCGATCTGCCGTTTAAGGATGACCAGGTTATAAAGCTTGGCGGCCAATTCCGATGCAATTGCGCCAACCGAAGGGTCCTCCGCCGCAAGTTCGGCAGCCAGCGCCGTGCTGGAGACCTCCTCCAGTGGCACCTTGGGCAATTGTGCCTCCAGAAAATCTTTACACTGCGCAATCGCCTGCGGATGCGAATAGATGCGACGCAACGACTCGATCTCTCCCCCTTTCGCAAGCAAATGATGCGAGACCTCCACCAACACCTCTCCAAAAATCTTTAAGGGAGAATCGACAAACAGATCGAGGGTATGATTCACAACCCCTTCAGTCGAATTTTCAACCGGCACCACGCCGAAATCGGCTCGTCCTCGCTCGACCTCATCGAAAACCTCCTTGATGCTGTTCACCGGAAAATCTGACACGGAAGCGCCAAAGCGCTGCATACAGGCCAGATGGGTAAAGGTTGCCCTTGGTCCCAGATAGGCGACCTTTACCGGCACTTCCAATGCGAGAGAGGCAGAGATAATTTCGCGGAAAATGTTTCGCACGGCCTCGTTTGAAAACGGGCCTAAATTCAGTTGTGCCAGGCGATCATAGATTTCCTCTTCGCGAAGAGGTGTATAGAACTCTGCTTTTTTATCTCTCTTGATTTCCCCAATTTCTCTAACGAGACGGGCGCGGTCGTTCAGAAGTGCCAATAACTTCAGGTCAATTTCATCGATTTTTAGACGCAGAGGTAGAAGGGAATCGCTTTGCGGCAAACGTGAGCTCCTCCTTGTGAAAATTTTGACGTATTATAGCCCACTTACGCGAAGATTTTCAAGGTTGTGTATCGGGCCAGCATCTCCGAGACGAGAAACAGGGCCGCAAAGAAAGTGTGTGGATCATTTGCCACCCTGGAAGTCTGTGACCTTTGAAACCCCAGCGTGCCGACGGAGTTTCACATCACCTTTGTTTTGAACCGACCTTGCAAAAACGTGTGGCAACTTGGTACACTCTCACATCGGTTGCCAATATTTCCGTGCCCAAACAAATCCATATGATTGCCATCTGCGGGGTTGGAATGACTGCCCTGGCAGGTTTATTGAAAAAGTCGGGCCATCATGTCTTTGGCACGGATGCGCACGTTTATCCGCCGATGAGTGTTCTCCTTGACGCCGCCGCCATCCCTTACAAAGTTGGATACGATCCAAATCATATTGATTCAAAAACCGATCTGGTTATTATCGGCAATGCGGTTAGCAAGGACAATCCAGAAGTCTCCTCCACTCTGGAACGCAAGCTGCCTTATCTTTCAATGTCGTCTGCCCTGGAGACTTTTTTCCTCAAAGAAAAAACCCCGGTGGTCGTCGTCGGAACCCATGGAAAAACCACGACCACCGCGCTTCTCTCCTGGGTTCTATCCTCGGCGGGACTTGATCCGGGAATGATGGTGGGCGGCTGGGCAAAAAACTTCGATGCAAACTTTCGCCTGGGGGGTGGTTCTTACTTTGTCGTAGAGGGAGATGAATACGATACCGCCTATTTTGACAAAGAGGCAAAATTTCTTCACTACCGGCCGCAGCATGCCATTCTAACCAGCATTGAGTTTGACCATGCCGATATTTACCCGGACCTCGCCTCCGTCAAGAAAGCCTTTAGAAAATTTGTCCGGCTTATTCCTCCCACAGGATTCCTTTTGGCCGCATCGGGAAATTCGTCCATCCTGGAAGTCATTCAAGATGCGGCCTGCAAGATCGAATCATACGGGATGGACGAGAAAGCGGATTGGCGGGCCGAATCGGTTCAGGTAAAAGGCCCGGCTATCCACTATGACGTGGTCTATCGTGGCGAACAGGTTACATCGATTGAAAGCCCGTTGCTGGGAATGCACAACCTGAAGAACACGTTAGCCGTCATCGCGCTGGCGCACCATATCGGCGTTTCATGGGAAAACATCGGCAAGGGAGTCCGAACCTTTCAAGGGGTTAAGCGGCGACAGGAGGTGATAGGGAATGTTCGGGACATTTTAATTATAGATGATTTCGGCCATCACCCCACCGCCATCTTCGAGACACTTTCGGCACTTAGGCTCCGCTATCCCTCACGGAAAATATGGGTTGTTTTCGAACCCCGTTCCGCAACGAGTCGTCGAAATGTTTTCCAGAAAGAATTTGTCCCTTCATTCTTCCCGGCCGATGGCGTTATTTTGGCAGATGTGTTTGCCGGCGAAAAAATTGCCCCCGAGGTTCGGCTTGATCCTAAAAAAATTGTGGCCGATTTGACGGCGATGGGGAAAACGGCCTACTTTATCCCAGATGTCGACCAGATTGTGCGCGCGTTATCCGAAAAACTTATCCCGGGCGATTTGGTCTGTATTATGTCGAGCGGCGGATTTGCAGAAATACATCAAAAACTGATGTTATGTCTTCAGGAGAAGGCATGATGATAAACGCCTCCCCAAAATCGATAGAAGGGCGAATTGCCCAAAAAATGCGAGAGGGGATAGAAGAGGGCGTTTTCCCAGGAAGCGTTCTGTTAATCCATTATCAGGATCAGGTTATTTTTCATGAGGCCTTTGGATCAGCCTGGCTCGTTCCCTATAAAATCCCGATGAGATGCGATATCCTTTTTGATCTCGCCTCTCTTACGAAACCGCTGGCAACCGCAGCCGCAGTGTTACTCCTGATACAGGAGGGAGTGCTGGCGCTGAAAGATCCGGTGGCAAAATTCTTTCCGGAATTCGGCCACGGACCCAAACGGAAAATGACCCTGTTTCACCTCTTAAACCATAGTTCCGGACTTCCGGATTGGAAACCATACTACGAAGAAATTATTAAGGGGGAAAAAAAAGGGAAAGAGTCATTAGGGTCGTCTGCCTCCAGGCAGAAGCTATTCCAGATGGTTCATGAAGAGCCCCTGATTGTCCCCCCCGGTAAAAAAAGCATCTACAGTGATATCGGGTTCATTCTCTTAGGTGAAATCGTGGAGAAGGTAACCGGAGAGCCACTCCACCGGTTCTGTTTTAGAAAGGTTTTTTCGAAAGCCGGCTGTAAAGAGACCACGTTTATTCGGACCAGACAGCGCCCGCAAAGATTCCGGGGCCGCCGTTTCGCCGCAACGGAGGATACCCCCTGGTACGGTATTGTTTGTGGGAGGGTGCACGATGAAAACGCCTATGCCATGGGGGGGGTCGCCGGCCACGCCGGCCTCTTCTCAACGGCGCGTGAAACCTATTTATTGGTTCGCCTCTGGCTCGACTCTCTGCAGGGAGAGGGGGAATTCGACAAAAAACTTGCGACCCGTTTTGTCACCCGGCAGAAGCAGCGCGGGACCCCTCCCGACTCCACGTTCGGTCTTGGATGGGACACCCCATCTCCTGAAAACTCTTCTTCGGGAAAGTTTTTCTCCCCATCCAGTTTTGGCCATCTCGGTTTTACCGGAACATCGATCTGGGTTGATCGGGAAAAGGACCTTGCCGTCGTTCTTCTTACAAACAGAATTCACCCTACTCGCGAAAACAAAAAGATATCCGTGTTTCGCCCAGAGCTTCACAACCTGATCTATCAAGGAGTGGTGGGTGCCCCATAAACCCGCCATAAAACCGAAGCGACTCCTTCCAGGGGCAACGGTCGGAGTGGTTGCTCCGGCAGGTTGGGTCAACCTGGAGGATTTAGAGCGTGGCGTGGCCGAGATTGAACAACTCGGATTTCGTGTTTTAATCGGGAACCACGCTACGAAAAGACGGTGGTACCTGGCCGGATCAGATCGCGAACGCGCCGATGATTTTCTTGGCATGTTCCAAACCAAAGAGGTCTCGGCAATCCTTTGCGCCCGCGGCGGGGCCGGGTCGGCCCGGATTATTCCTTATCTTGACCTTGCGTTATTAGCCAGTTTTCCAAAAATAGTGGTCGGTTGCAGCGATATCACCACGCTTCTTTTATATCTGTCACGCTCCCTCGGTTGGGTTACATTCCACGGCCCGATGGTCGCCACACAGCTCGGTAAGGGCCCAACGGCTATACTAAAAGAAAATTTCACAAAAATTCTTTCCGGGGAAATGATTGAGATGAAATTCCCCGGGGTAACCCCTTTAAGACCAGGGATGGCAGAGGGGATATTGAGCGGCGGCTGCCTGACCCTGATATGCACCACCATCGGCACACCTTACGAAATTGAAACCGACCATACAATTCTTTTTCTTGAAGACACCCATGAACCCGCTTATCGTATTGATCGAATGCTTACCTACCTTAAATCATTAAAGAAATTTGACCATGTTCGGGGGGTTGTCTTTGGCCAGATGGTTTCCTGCCAGACCGAAATCCTTCCGGAGATTATCCTGGAAATTCTTGGCGACTTTCGGTTCCCGATTCTATTTGGATTCCCATCCGGCCATGGAGATGGGACGGCAACGCTCCCATTTGGGATATCGGTACGCCTTGATGCCAAAGAGGGCATTCTCTCCATGTGCGAGCCGGCGGTGATGTAAAATCTTGTGTGTAAAATAAGGAGAGGGTGTAAGCTGGTTTTTCTGGCAAGAGAAACCATTAACCTTAAGAAAGGAGCTTACACCGATGAAGAGACTACCACCAGCGACAGAGCAGTTTCAACATTTTGTTACGAACCTGAAAGAAGACTTTTGGGGGGACGTATACGGAAAGACAAAAGAGGCTTGGCAGCGGTTGTTTGAGGAGGATTCGGAGACGCAAATGGCTCGTTATCTGGGCTTGGATCCGTATGAGCGGGAG
>SBBT01000072.1 GCA_005239595.1 Candidatus Troglogloeales bacterium
CCAAATATGCAGCGCATGCGGCTTCATCTGGAAAAGCCTTCTGAAACTCGGGCAAAGTCTGTGGAAATATCTCGCGAGTCACCCTCCTATTCTGTCATGCCAGGCTCTTGGGTGTAAACCGAATAGGCAAACTCCAAACAAGGCGCAAGAGGCCCTAAAACCCGAGGCTCACGGTCGCAACATGACGGCGATCGACGGTCTGGCCTGCAAACGTCCCAAGCTCTTCCGCATAGTTCACGTAGGCAAATTGCAGAATCCAGAAGTCAAGGATCACCCCGCCCCCCAGATAACCTTGATTAATCCCTCCGAGGAGTGTCAGGATCTTCGGAAAGCGGAGTTCGGCCCCGATATGGGTCCGTTTGTAGAGGTCCTTATCCGATCCCGCTTCTTTGGTCAGATCATCGATCTGCACCGCGAAGGTGCTCTTTAAAATCCAAAAATCGGGCTGAACCGAGGCGCCGATATTCACCTGCTGTTTTAAAACCCCCAAGCTGGCTTCACTAAAATCAAGGTCGGTCACATTCTGAACCACCAGTGCCAGCGTCGGTTTTAAGAACACAGGAAAACTTGCCTTCGCACCCACATCAATGGCCCAGTCCTCTGCCTTCTTTGTAGTAAAATTAACTTTGCTGGCCACAATGTCCGCAACGGTAAAGGTACGTCTTTCTCCTTCTCGTTGGATAAACTTTCCGGTGATACCGACCTGAAGCCTTTTATCCAAAAATCCATAGGCAACGCCCGCCAGCACTCCAACATCCAGCTTCACATCCGCCTCAACGCTCGGAAAGGCAGGATTCTGGATTAAAATATCGGCCGTTCCCTGTCCCAATACCCCAATCGCGAAGTTATGGACTGCTATACCCGGAAACAGGGCAACCCGGGCGTGCTGTTGTTTTCCCATATTCTTGTTCAGGAAATCTGTCACCTGACTGGCACTTTGTCCCTCTAAACCTTCTACATCGTTTATCAGCTGTAACGTATTTTCTGAAACCTCGACCAGAGGGTTTGCCAGGTTTACTTCTCCAAACCCCTTAATATCGTTTAATCCGGCCGGATTGTAAAAGAGGGCATTGGCATCATTCGAAAGTGTGATAAACGCCCCCCCCATTCCTAATGGGCGAATCCCCCGATAAAGCGTTCCCATCTCTTCGGCCATCACAAAACCTGGGGGCCAAAGAATCAACAGACTGCTGATCATCAACCAGGTTCTTCCTCTTTTCCTCATCGTCACCCCACGCTCATAGAAAGGCTAACAAACAGCCTTTAGATAGGTCTCAATATCCGAAGCGGTAACCGCGCTGGTTGCTTTGCCCCCGCTAATATCATTCTTGATCCGGTTGATATTATTAATCTGCTTTTGACCCAGCAGGCCGGATTCCGTAAGCCCTGTCGCGATCGCGTTTAAATCACTCACAACGGTGCTGACGACCGATTGGATGGCCGTAGCAGATGGAACCACCCTCGGACAACCGTTGGACTTAAAACCCGACGTCACCTCCACACCGAGCGTCACAATCAGGTCGGCCGCAGCAACCAGGGCAAGCTGAAGCCCCTGATCGGTCGTCCTTTTAGAAATGGACAACAACAGACTCACTGCAGCGTGCAGCTCCTGCTCGAGCTGCGCATTCGTTTTATTAAAGGCTGCATGGCTTACCTTCTGTTCCAAATCCGCCTTCCCCTTTAACTGGGTAAAAATAGAAGAGAGGGTCGTAAAAGCGCTGCTCTGGCTTAAGGTTGTCTCCGATATATTTTTAATCAGGTTGACATCAAGCCCTGCGCTTCCCATATACGCCGAGGCCAATAAAACTTTTGTCTCGGTATCGCAAGAGGCATTTTGTCCATTGGTCGTGCCGCATAAGTTTTCCAGAAGGGTGATAGCGGTTGAATAATCCTGTTTATTCAAGGCAGCCTCTGCGGAGGCCTTTTTAGCCTCCGGCGTGCTATCCTCGGCAAAGTTTTCAAACAGGTTTGCATCGCCACAGCCGATCAGATGCAGCACAAAGACCAAAAGGATCCCTATCCGGAGTGTACCCTTACCACAAACGTCTCCCTTCATGGCATTCTCCTTATGTTGAGGACATTAAAACCCCCGTGATAAACAAGGGGAAAGGGACATTTTCTAGAAACCATAGCGGAATGTTTCCCCTTAGGATCGCGAGGCTCTCTTTCACCCCGGGGACCATCTTTCCCCGACAAGGGGGATTTCCTAATAGATGTTCGTCTGCACAGGAAAAACTCTTTCCCAGTATAGATAGGACCGCACAATTGTCAAGAGAAAACAGGGCCCCTTGAAACAGGGCCCCTAAACAGGGCCCCTAAAACAGAGATTGAGGTATAAGAAAGTGGAGAAGCCGGGGACTACGGTAGATTTAGTAGCAGATTAGCGGGAGAGCACGGACGACCCCCGAACGAGGTCGGCTGCCTTTTCGGCGATCATGATGGTCGCGGCATTGGTATGCCCCCGAACGATGCGTGGCATGACCGAGGCATCGACTACGCGAAGACCATCGATTCCGTGAACACGCAGCTGCGGGTCGACCACCGCCATTTGATCCCGTCCCATGCGACAGGTTCCTACAGGATGGTAGAGCGTCTCGACATGTTCGCGGATGAACCTACGGACCTCTTCGTCGGTTTTCACCGGTCTTGCCGGCACCAGCGCTTCGCCCCGGTATTTATCAAACGCATGCGCCATGACGATTTGGAGCGCAATCTGCACGCCGTGCGCGAGGACGCGGAGATCTTCACCATCCGTGTCCGTAAGATACGCGGGCTGAACAACGGGCTTCGCGAGCGGATCCCCGGAGCGGAGGGCAACGAACCCCACGCTCCTTGGTTGGAGGGCCACCATTCCAATCGAAAAAGCATGCACGGTAGGCGGACTCATCACGTCGTAGAAAACCGGCGCGAAGACGAGCTCAAGGTCCGCCGCGGGGAGAACGGGGGTCGAGCGAACGAAGGCCAGGACTTCCGCGATATTCGAGCGGAGGGGCCCCTTCCGAAAGACGAGGTAGCGGAGGAGATTGCCGACTGATGTCGCGGTGAGGAGAGACACCGGGTGCAGAGACGCATACTTGACGGCCACCATCGGATGGTCCTGGAGATTCTGGCCTACTCCTGGGAGTTCGTGGACGGGAGCAATCCCGGCTGCCAGCAGGCGGTCCCCATCGCCGATACCGGAAAGCATCAGCAGCTGTGGCGAGTTGAATGCACCTGCACAAAGGATGACCTCCCGATCGCTCCGTACCGTTTGCCGCGCACTCTCTTGCAAATACTCGATGCCGACAGCTCTGGTCCCCTCTAGGATGATACGGGTCGCTTGCGCTCCGGTCACGACGGAGAGGTTTAAGCGTCCTTTTGCCGGTCTTAAGTAGGCGTCTGCGGCACTCCATCTGCGGCCTTTTTTCTGCGTGACTTGAGGCAGCCCGACTCCGTCAAGCTGGCTGCCATTGAAATCAGTAACGCGCGGGATTCCAATCTCGACCGCAGATGCGATAAAGGCCCGTGACAGCGGATTCGGCTCACCCGGATCAGCGACGTTTAAAGGGCCATCTTGGCCACGCGTGTCGGACGCGCCGCGTTCGTTGTGCTCCGCACGTTGGAAGTAAGGAAGGACGTCAGCATAACGCCACCCTTGGGCCCCGACCTTCGCCCAATCGTCGAAGTCGGCCGGGTAACCCCTCTGATAGATCTGCGCGTTAATCGACGAGCTGCCGCCCAGCGTCTTTCCACGAGGATGGTAAATCTCACGCCCCCCCAGCGCCTCCTGGGGCGCGGTCATGTAGTTCCAGTCAACCTCTGACCTCATCAGCATCGGGAATGCAGCAGGTATCGCGATCTCTCGTTTGCGGTCCGGCGGGCCGGCTTCAAGCAGAAGAACCCGAATCGAGGAGTCCGCAGACAGCCGGTTGGCAAGCACGCATCCGGCCGATCCCGCACCGACGATCACGTAATCGTACACGCGTGGTTTCGACAAACTCACGAAACTACCTCCTCATCTTTACAGCAAAGCGGCCAGGCGGAGCTTCCCAGGTGATCTTAACACACCAAAGAACAACCCAGCAAACAACTAAAAACTCTTTTGGTTGTGCGGCTTCGAGCGAGTACGCTACATTACCTTGTCCGGTAAAATCTCAAAATCTTGAAAAACCGATCATTAATGATACGACCGGGGGGAAACCTCCTTATCTTGGAATTTTTCACAAAGTGCTTTATAAATAGCCCACAATGATTTCTTTGATCCCTTTTGGTCTCTCCCTCCTCTCCGGCACTCTGCTGTTTTTAAGTTTTCCCCGTTTTGAGTTCTTTCCCTTGGCATGGATCGCCCTCATTCCCCTTCTGTTTGCAATCCAACATCAATCAACGTCGCGATCTTTTCTCCTGGGATGGCTGACCGGGCTGATCTATTTTTTCGGAACCGTTTCGTGGGTTACGATCAGCATGCATCATTACGGGAAACTGTCATGGGACATCAGTTACCTATTGATGGTCGTTCTGGTCTCCTATCTCGCAAGTTTTGTCGGTCTATTTGCCGCATTGCTTCGATGGACAATGCGACGTCTCGGCAGTCCATCGGTTGCGCCATTTTTATGGGTCACCATAGAACTGGCCCGCGGCCATCTGCTCACCGGGTTTCCCTGGGTCAGCCTCGGCTATTCACAATACCGATTTCTCCCCTTTATTCAAATTGCCGATATTACCAGCATCTATGGGATCTCCTTCGCGCTGGTGCTGGCCAACGTGGCGCTCTATCGGCTTATCCAGTCGGGCTTTAAAAAACAGATCGCATGGCGATATCCTTTGGGTACCTCTCTCATTCTCCTGCTCATCTTCAGCTACGGTTTTATTCGGCTTTCACAACCGATCAGAGACGATAAGACCCTTGACGTGGCCGTTATTCAGGGAAACATTTCGCAAGATCGGAAATGGGATAAAGCGTTTCAGGACGAAACCGTTCAGATATACAAACGCCTCTCGTTAGATATTTTTAATGAATTTCGCCCCGCCCTCGTTGTCTGGCCGGAATCAGCTACCCCGTTTTTCTTTCAGACAGAGACACAATATCAGGACGAGGTTATTAGGCTGGCAAAAGAGAGCCCTTTCTATCTCCTTTTCGGAAGCCCGGCATTTGAAACAAACGAAGCCGGACAAGGGTACCTGTTCAACAGCGCCTATCTCATCTCACCCACGACAGAGGCAATTCCCCGATACGACAAAATCCACCTGGTTCCCTTTGGTGAATATGTCCCGTTAAAATTCCTTCTTTTTTTTGTGTCCAAGATCGTCGAAGGCGTCGGAGATTTCATCCCAGGTCAGGAAGCGACTGTCATGGAGGCGGCGGGGTTAAAAGTCGGCACGGTGATCTGTTATGAAGTGATTTTTCCGGAGTTGGTGCGACGATTCGTAAAGAGAGGCGCGGTCGTGATGACGACGATTACCAACGACGCGTGGTTTGGCAACTCCGCAGCGCCCGACCAACATTTCTCCATGGTCGTCTTTCGCGCGATTGAAAACCGAATCCCGTTCGCCCGCGCCGCAAACACCGGCATTTCCGGCTTTATCAATTCACACGGCAAGATCATAAAAAAAACTCCTCTCTTTGTAGAAACCGCCCTCGCGGAACGGCTTAACGTAAGATCTGAAGAGACCTTCTACACCGCCTACGGAGATCTCTTTGCCATCGCTTGTGCTATAATCACCTTCGCTCTCATGATGTCAGCCAAAAGGAGAACCGATGCTCACCGACCTGCAGCAAGCCCTTAACGAAATCCGACAAGAGATGGACAAGATTCGAGACCATCTTTGACCTCGCCTCCCTGCAAAATGAGATTCAAAGGCTCAACACCGAGATAGCCGATCCGGAATTCTGGAAAAACCAGGTCGCCGCCCAGAAGAAACTAACGGAAAAAACCGTCCTTGAAAAAAGGGCACGGCAGTGGCAAGGGATTGAAAATCGGGCGGAAGAAGCCTCTCTCCTGATTCAGCTTTCCGAGGAAGATTCGGACCTCTCGATGGAAGGCGAAATTTCCAGCCAGATCAAGCAGCTGCAATCTGACATGGAGCAGCTCTACATCGAGATGCATCTCTCCGGGAAGAAAGACCAAAACAACGCCATTGTGACGATTCATCCCGGCGCAGGGGGTGTCGAGTCGCAGGATTGGGCCCAGATGTTATTGAGAATGTATTTGCGATGGGCAGAACGCAAGGGTTATCAGATCGACACATTTGACCTTCAGGCCGGCGAAGAGGCGGGGATTAAAAGCGTCACCGTATCGGTGAAGGGTCCTTACGCCTACGGGTATTTAAAATCGGAGACCGGCATACACCGCCTGGTTCGCATCTCTCCTTTTGACGCCAACAAACGGAGGCATACCTCATTCGCATCGGTCCTTGTCTCGCCGGAAATCGAAGACGACCCCGATGTGGTTATCAATGAGAAAGATATCCGGATTGATACCTATCGCGCCAGCAGCGCAGGGGGGCAGCACGTCAACAAGACCTCATCCGCCATCCGGATTACCCACCTGCCAACCGGCATCGTCGTTCAATGTCAAAACGAACGATCCCAACATCAGAACAAGGCGGTTGCCATGAGCATACTTCGGTCAAAATTATATGAAATACAGCAGGAGCAGAAAGAAGAAGCCATGACAAAACTGACGGGAGAGAAAAAAGAGATCGGATGGGGGCATCAGATCCGCTCTTATGTGTTTCAGCCCTACCAGATGGTGAAAGATCATCGAACTGGTATCGAAAAAGGAAATGTCACGGCGGTGATGGATGGCGATCTGGATCCGTTTATGGAGGGATATCTGAAAAGGAAACCCTAGCGCTCTGAACGCCGCAGGCGCATCAAGTCGTCAATCGTATAAAGGCTCTCGAATACTACTCCTGATTTTGCGATCCGATCGGCTCCCCCCTCTTTTCGATCAATCAGGGCAATGACCCCAAGAATATTGAAACCTTCGCTTTTCAAGATTTCCGCCGTCCGCACGGTGGATCCTCCCGTGGTCACCACGTCTTCGACGATGACCACCTTCGCACCTGGCGAAAGAGGGCCTTCCACCTGCCGCCGGGTGCCATGGCCTTTCGGTTCCTTTCGGACAATAAACGCGGGAATCGGCTTTTTGTTAAGAAAACTGACGAGGGAAACCGCGGTGGCAATCGGATCGGCACCGAGGGTCATTCCCCCAACCCCCTCCACCGGCAACTCCCGGATGCGATAAAAAATTGCCTCTCCAATCAGGCTTGCCCCTTCCGCATCAAGCGATACCGCTTTGCAATCGATGTAAAAGGAACTCATCTGCCCGGAGGTCAATTGATAGATCGGCGTCTCACTGTAACGGAAGGAACGCTTAAAGAGAAGCTCCAGAAGACGGTCACCCTGCATTCCCTTTTCCTTAACCGGTTATACCCCTTTATGTCAAGCAACAGCTGTTTTGGGGTAATAAAAGAAATAAGACAACAACTTCATCGATAGTAGTGAGACATTTATTAAATAGAGAATCATCTCTCCCTTCCTGTAGTCCCTTTATTGCGCTTCTTTGCTGAAAAGGATGACCCTCGTTTAGGGAAATTGTGCCGCTGTTTGGTTTTCTGGGATTTTTTTGCGACTGATCGCTTCCCCAAGGGCTGTCGCTTTCTTTTCCCTGTCGTGTTTCGTGAGCTGGAGATAGGTAGCCACCATACCTTTTGGAATGTGCTGACGGATGGTGTTTCCGGGGCGGCGGCGCATGCAGGGAAGATGTGGAGAGGCTTGCGTCTGGGTCTTTATGCGGTAAAGAAATGTGTTCCCTATGTATTTTTTTCCCAAATGAAAAGTTCTATCTTTCTCAAATATGTTTCCTCATCGGGTGAAACAAAAGTAATGGCGTCTTCCTGGACCGATGCGCGCCCCGTACGCCCGATACGGTCGACATAGTCTTCTTCAAATTTTGGCACGTCGTAATTGATAACATGCGAAATACCCGTCACATCAATCCCACGGAAGGCAATGTCCATAGCAATGAGAACCCGGTAATCCCCTTTACGGAATCCTTCTAAGGCTTGGCGTCTCTGTCCCTGGGTACGGCCGGAGTGTAAGGCAGCCACCTTCACCCCTTTTCCCTTGAGCCGGGCGGTAATCCTGTCGGCTCCGTGTTTGGTGCGTGAAAAGATGAGAACGCTGTCCATCTCCTCTTTTTGGAGCAAGTCCAGCAGGAGATCCGCTTTTTTATCTTGAGGAACCGCGACTATTTTCTGTGTCACGTTCTCCGTAGGACGGCGTTCCTCTCCCGCATGGATGGATTGTGGATGGATTTGAATGGTGGAAGCCAGAGATCGAGTCTCCCTGGAGAGGGTGGCCGAAAACAAAAGGGTCTGGCGGTGCGTGGGAAGGACTGAAACGATTTTCCGTACGGCGTCCAGAAATCCCATATCCAACATACGGTCTGCCTCATCGAGAACGAAGATTCTACTTTGCTGAAATCAATGCTCTTACGGTTCATGTGGTCCATGAGACGCCCTGGCGTGGCAATCACCACGTCCACCCCATGCCGAATGGCTTTATACTGGGGATCCATGCCTACCCCCCCCCCATAGACCGCTACGGAACGCAGAGGGGTGAAACGTCCATACCCCTGAACCGATTCCTGCACCTGACAACAGAGTTCTCGAGTGGGAGTAAGAATCAAGGCCCCGATATGTCGGGCTCCCGGATGGGGGGATTGGCAGAGACGATTCAAAAGCGGCAGAACGAACGCTGCCGTTTTACCGGTACCGGTCTGCGCGCACCCTAGAATGTCTTTGCCTGCCAGAGCGAGTGGAATGGCACGAGACTGAATTTCGGTGGGAGCCTCATACCCACTGACCAGAATACCCCGTACCAGCGCGTCAGAAAGCCCAAGCGTTTTAAATGGCATAGATGAAACTCCTTAGGAAAGGACCATAGAGAAAGAGGTGAGAATCGCACAAAAAACAGGGTCAGGTCTTGTAATCAAGCGCCTGATTATCCGGTTCGCTTTAATCGCCGAGTGACTGTCGTAATAAAACAGATCTTTAAGTTGCAAGGCTTAATTCTGTTTTATACAGACCCAAGGGGGGAGGCAAAGAACCTCCCATCCAAAGTTTCGGGTGATTTACAACTCCTATTGAGCATGTTAAGATGGATTTCTTTGTTGTCTTCATGACATCTCTAACCGATGCCGGAAAAAACCGTAGAGAAAGTTTACTCCCCAGCCGATGTGGAAGAAAAATGGATCGCTTTTTGGGAGAGAGCGCGTCTTTTTCATGCCTCATTGGATAGAGCGGGGACAAAATCGTTCTCCATGGTTATTCCACCTCCCAATGTCACCGGCTCGCTTCACCTCGGACATGCCCTAAATAATACCCTGCAGGATATTTTGGCCCGGTGGATGAGGATGCGGGGGTTCAATGTCCTCTGGGTCCCCGGCATTGACCATGCGGGAATTGCCACCCAGAATGTCGTGGAACGGCAACTCGCCAAGCAGGGAATCGATCGCCAGGCGCTTGGAAGAGAGGCGTTTATTAAAAGGGTCTGGGAATGGAAGGAGACATCGGGGGGAACTATCCTAAAACAGCTTCACCGGCTGGGCACTTCCTGCGATTGGGAACGGGAACGTTTTACGTTAGACCAAGGTCTTTCACGGGCTGTTCGAGAAGTCTTTGCGAAACTCTATCAGGAAGGACTGATTTATCGTGCCAAACGGCTTATTAACTGGTGCCCCAGATGCCAGACCGCCCTATCCGATATCGAGGTGGAACATGAAGAGATCGCCGGCAAGATGTATCATGTTAAATACCCCCTCGTTGATGAGCCGGAAATGTTCCTCACGGTTGCAACCACCCGGCCTGAAACCATGTTTGGCGACACGGCTGTCGCTGTGCATCCAGAGGATTTGCGATTTAGCCGGCTGATTGGAAAGAGGGTCTCTCTTCCCTTGACCGACCGTAATATTCCGATTGTGGGAGACGCCCTCCTGGTTGATCGCGAGTTTGGAACCGGCGCTGTCAAGATCACGCCTGGACACGACTTTAATGATGAAAAAGCAGGCCGGCGCCATCAACTGCCCACCATTTCTTTATTGGGACAGGATGGAACGATGCAAGCCGCCTCCTTAAACGAGGCGAAGGTAAAATCCGAATACAGGGGCCTTCTTTCATCGAAGTCGGCCTCCCTTGCCCGAAAATCGGCGGTTCAGTGGTTAAGTGATGAAGGCGCATTAATCAACATTCTGGATCATCGCCACGCCATCGGAAAATGTTACCGTTGTAAAACCGTCATTGAACCGATGCAATCTCCCCAATGGTTTGTGAAGGTCAATGACCCGCAAAATTCGCTGGCACAACCTGCAATAGACGCCGTCCGAAATAGGAAAATCCGACTCATCCCCGAATCGTGGGAGGCAAACTACTTTGGATGGATGGAACAAATCGAAGACTGGTGCATCTCCCGTCAGATATGGTGGGGACATCAAATTCCTGCGTGGTATTGTATCGGGAATTCCTCCGGTCAGTGCCTGCTCGCATGCAAGGAACCTATCGTCTCTGCCACCCCTCCCGATCGATGCCCGCATTGCGGATCGAAAAACCTCCGTCAAGACCCCGATGTCCTCGACACATGGTTCTCATCAGCCTTATGGCCCTTTTCAACCCTCGGATGGCCGGCAGCGTTACAACCTTCGTCCGCCGAAAGAGATGAAGCCGAGATGATGTTAAAAACCTTTTATCCCACATCAACGCTGGTCACCAGTTTTGATATCCTCTTTTTTTGGGTCGCCCGAATGATCATGATGGGGCTTCATTTCATGAAAGAGGTCCCCTTCCGCGACGTCTATCTGCATGCGCTGGTTCGCGACGCCGAAGGCGAAAAAATGTCAAAATCGAAGGGGAACACGATCGATCCGTTGGAAATCATGCATCAATATGGCACCGATGCCATCCGCTTCACGCTGGCGGCCATGGCCTCTCCAGGAAGAGACATCAAGCTTTCACCAGAGAGAATCGAAGGATACAGAAACTTCGCCAACAAACTCTGGAACAGTTTCCGGTTTATTGAAATGAACCTTCCAGAAAAACCCGCATCTGGCCAGAGAGAGACGCCCATTCGTGATCGCTGGATTAAAAGCCGCCTTCATCGAACTATCCAGGCTACTGATGCTGCCCTTAAAGATTATAGATTTGATGAGGCCGCAAACGTTTTATATCAGTTTATCTGGCACGAATTCTGCGACTGGTATTTGGAACTTGTAAAGATCGATCTCCAGGAAGGGGACGAAGAGGGACTCCAGACTGCCCTTTCTCTCTTTGAAGTCCTCCTTAAGCTTTTACACCCCTTTATGCCATTTATCACAGAGGAGCTCTGGAGCCGCGCTCGAAATCATCGAGGAGACAGCATTGCCATGGCCGCTTATCCCAAGAGCGATAGCCGGCTCCTCGATAAAGAGGCAGAAGAGACATTTTCTGCGGTCATCCATCTGATTTCCACCATTCGGAAATTACGAGGTGAAATGGGTATTGCCCCTTCTGAAATACTGACCGCTCAAATTTGTCTCTATGATAAACGGGCGCAAACTTTTTTTGATCATTACCTCCCTTATATCAAAGGGATGTCCCGAATATCGGTCGTATCGGTGGGAATGGGACTCATCCCACCCAAAATGGCCGCAACGATACCAACTGACTTAGGAGACATTCACATTCACCTTTCCGAGGCACGATTGGAAAAAGAGATTGCCCGGCTTAAAAAGGCCATCCAACAGATGGATGAGACGCTTTCCGAAATAGAGGAAAAACACGCAAACCACAATTTTATGACCAATGCCCCAAAAGAGGTCGTCGAGAAATCTGTCCAAAAACAGGCGCAACTTAAAGAGGAAAGGGCCAAAACCGATGCCCATCTTCAGCGATTTTGCAACATGATCGACGCCCCAGATGCAACCTCCTCTAAAAGAGGCGAGTAACGTGATTGAACCGTTCCTCTTGAAAGAAATGGCCCAGCGGGCTCTTTCGGAAGATTTGATTTACGGCGACCGGACGACAGAAACACTCTTCCCTCACCCGCTTCCAGGAACCGGAAGCGTGATTGCAAAAGAAGATCTGATTGTTGCGGGACTTGACCTGTTTGAAACCGTTTTTTCCATTCTCGATCCGAACGTTCAACTTACACGGGGAATCACGATGGGACAAATGGCAAAGAACGGGACAGAGATCGTACAGATTGTGGGGGATGGGCGAGCCATTCTCAAAGGGGAGAGAACCGCTCTGAATTTTCTTCAACGCCTTTGCGGCATCGCGACCCTCACCCATCAATTCGTGGAGAGGGTCTCGGGAACAGCGGTAAAAATTGTGGATACGCGGAAAACCACACCTGGTTTTCGTGCGTTAGAAAAAGAGGCGGTCCGTCTGGGCGGCGGCATGAATCACCGTTTTCATCTGGGGGATATGGTTCTCATTAAAGACAATCACATTGCGCTTGCAAAAGGTATTGTGAACGCCGTAAAACAAACGCGCGCCGCACTTTCGCATCCCCTTAAAATAGAGGTGGAAACAACCAACCTCATCGAAGTCAGCGAGGCGATAAAAAGCGAGGCCGATATCATTCTGCTCGATAACATGCCGATCAGCGAAATACGGCGGGCGGTTGCGGCCATTCGGGAAAAATCCCCTTCCATCCTTATAGAGGTTTCAGGAGGTATTACCTTGAAAAATGTGGAGGAGATCGCAAGGTGCGGCGTGGATATGATCTCAATCGGCGCGTTGACCCATTCCGCACCGGCGGTGGATATCAGCTTGGAAATAACACCTCAATGAATCGCACGAGATAACTTCAGTAAAAACAGATGGCCCTTGATATCCCAAAAATTGAGCAGCATATGAAAGACCAGCATGGCGAGAGGGGCCTCATTCGGGAGGTCCTATTTTTCGATACAGTCGATTCTACAAACCAGATTGCGCGGGAGATGGCGTCAAACGGCCTTCCGGGAGGAGTTGCCATCTTTGCGGAATCGCAGAAAAAGGGAAAAGGACGCCTTGGACGACAGTGGTTTTCTCCTCACGGCGTTAATCTTTATCTCTCGATATTTTTAAGGCCGCACCAGCCGCCACGCGAGTTTCCCCTCTTTTCAATAGCTGCCGCAGTCGCTCTGGTGCATGCCATTCGATCGGTCACCGGTCTTGCCGTAGCCATTAAATGGCCCAATGATATTATATGGAATGATAAAAAGGTTGCTGGAATCCTGATCGAATCGGAATGCCATGGAGATCAGGCCGCACCCTTAGTCATCGGAATAGGGATCAACGTCAACATGAATCCTGGCGACTTTCCGCCTGGAATTGATGCCACAGCCGTATCGCTTAAAATGGCCTTGGGGCAATCGATTGACCGAAGCGATCTTGCCATCGCCCTATTGGATGCGTTCCTAGACCAGCACCTCCTTGTAGAAGAGGGCAAGAAGGACTTCTTGCTGTTGACTATGAAACAATACTGCCAAACCATGGGAAGGAGGATCATGGTTCAAACAGCACGACAGCAGTTTGAAGGCTGGGCCTTGGATATAGAAGAAGATGGGACGCTCCTCGTAAAAATGGGAGATCACACCCAGAGGAAAATACTGGTTGGAGACATTACTCATCTCCGTGAGATCGCCTTCTGACCCAAAAATATCTTGCCTAAGCCAACCCGGATAAATCCGCGCATGTCAAAGAACGGAAAAATGCTGCTGGCGGTTGATATCGGAAACAGCCATATTGTCGTTGGGGCCTTTGATAAAAAAAAGCTCATCGGACAGTGGCGCATTGCGACAGCGCTTCATAAAACATCCGACGAATACGGGATTGCGCTGACCGATTTTCTCCATGTCGCCAACATACTTCCTTCTCAGTTTTCGGGGGCCATTCTCTCTAGTGTCGTCCCCCCCCTCACACCCGTCTTCTCCGAAATGCTTGAGAAATATTTCTCGATTATGGCCATCATCGTTAACCCCTCTCTTGCAACGGGAATTCAGATCCAGTATGACCGACCCTTCGAGGTCGGTGCCGATCGGATCGTCAACGCTGCGGCGGCCTATCACCTATACGGCGGCCCTGTTATTGTCGTCGATTTTGGAACCGCCACCACGTTCTGTGCCATATCCAAAACAGGTGCCTACTTAGGAGGAGCCATTGCGCCCGGTCTCATCATATCGGCAGAAGCCCTTGCGTCCCGCGCAGCCAAGCTCTTTCGGGTCGAATTGGTAAAACCCAAAACCGTTATTGGCAAAGATACGGCAACTAGCATGCAATCCGGAATGATCTTTGGACATATTGGCATGGTGAATGAAATTGTCCGTCGGATACACCTTGAATTGGGAAGAAAAACGGAGGTCGTTGCGACAGGCGGACTATGTACCCTAATCGCTCCGGAATGTAAAATCATCTCAAAAATAAGACCCACCTTGACCTTAGAGGGGCTCATGATTATTTTCGGAATGAACGCCCCTGCCCAAAGCTCTAAACCTGGGGGGGGAAAGAGGCCCTCGCCTTAAGGCGGCATTTTTCATCATAAAAGGTGGCAAATTTGGAAAACCAAGAGGATAACCAAGAACAAGAGGATAACCAAGAAAACGAAGTCACACCGCCGGACAAGATAGCACAGGCGGAAACAGAGTCTGGAGCTTCCGGAGAAGTGTTGTCACTTCGCGCGGAAATTGGGAAAAAAGAGCTAGAGATCAAAACCTATATTGACCGATATCTAAGAACGCTTGCCGATTTTGAAAATTTTAAAAAACGGGCGCAAAAAGATCAGGCCGACCAGGCTCGATTTTCCAATGAGAGGTTTATTAAAGGGCTCCTTCCCGTCATTGATAATCTTGAACGGGCCATCGCCCACTCCAAGGAGACAAACGACTTTGCCAGAATGATTGAAGGAATCGAGCTGACATGCAAGGAATTGCATGCGGTCTTAGCAAAAACCGGCGTGCGCCCCGTGGATGCCCTCGGAAAACCGTTCGATCCAAGCGTCCACCAGTCGGTCGGGCAGACAGAAATCGCGGAGGGGGCTGAAGAGGAAGAAAACATGGTCGTCGGCGAGATACAAAAAGGATATCTTTATCATGACCGAATATTGCGCCCTTCTCTGGTAATCGTTTCAAAGAAAAAGATGGAGGGGACCTCTTAAATAGGGTTCAGATGAATTTGGATTTATCATTAAGGAGGAGAAAATGGCTAAAGTAATTGGAATTGACCTTGGCACCACCAATTCGTGTGTATCGGTTGTCACGGGGGGAGACCCCGAGGTTATCCCAAATGCGGAGGGAAACCGAACGACCCCGTCTGTGGTTGCCTTTACCGACAAAGGGGAACGGCTGGTGGGACAAATCGCCCGACGTCAGGCGGTTACCAACCCAACCAATACGATCTACTCTATCAAAAGATTGATGGGAAGGAAATTCGACTCTCCGGAGGTCAAAGAGGCGGTTAAACGCCTCCCTTATAAGGTCGTGTCGGCTTCAAATGGCGATGCCCATGTTGAGATCCAGGGAAAAACATACAGCCCTCAAGAGATATCAGCCATGATTCTTCAGAAGTTAAAGGTGGATGCGGAAAACCACCTTGGCGAGAAGATTACGGAAGCGGTCATCACCGTTCCGGCCTATTTTGACGACAGCCAACGCCAGGCGACCAAAGATGCCGGGGCCATTGCGGGATTGAATGTCCTTCGGATCATCAATGAGCCGACCGCCGCCGCCCTGGCGTATGGGTTGGACAAGAAAAAAGACGAGAAGATCGCCGTCTATGATCTGGGAGGAGGCACGTTTGATATTTCAATTCTGGAGATTGGGGAAGGGGTTTTTGAAGTCAAGTCAACCAATGGCGATACCTATCTCGGTGGAGACGATTTTGATCTCCTCGTGCTGGATTGGCTCTCCGCCGAATTTAAAAAAGAAAATGGGATTGACCTTAAAAAAGACAAGATGGCCCTGCAACGCCTCAAGGAAGCGGCCGAGAAGGCAAAGATAGAGCTCTCTTCCTCGCAGGAGACAGAGATCAACCTCCCGTTTATTACGGCAGACGCATCAGGACCAAAACATCTGACCATTAAACTTTCTCGCCCAAAGTTCGAACAGCTGGTCGATGACTTAATCCAAAAGACCTTAAATCCGTGCAAAAAGGCATTGTCTGACGCCAGCCTGGCCGCATCAGAGGTCAACGAAGCGGTCCTGGTGGGCGGCATGACCCGTATGCCAAAAGTCCAGAAACTGGTGAAAGACCTCTTCAATAAGGAACCGCATAAAGGGGTGAATCCGGACGAAGTGGTCGCGGTCGGTGCAGCTATTCAGGCCGCTGTCTTGAAAGGGGAGGTCAAAGATGTCCTTCTTCTGGATGTAACGCCACTCTCACTTGGCATTGAAACCCTGGGAGGTGTTTTCACACGTATTATTGATCGAAATACAACCATCCCGACCAAAAAGAGCCAGACGTTTTCCACAGCTACCACGAATCAAACCGCGGTTACCATTCGCGTTCATCAGGGAGAAAGAGAGATGGCGGCCGACAACAAACTCCTTGGCCAGTTTGACCTTGTCGGTATCCCTCCTGCTCCACGGGGCGTTCCCCAGATCGAGGTGACGTTTGATATTGACGCCAATGGAATTGTGCATGTCGCCGCAAAAGACAAGGCAACCCAAAAAGAACAATCGATTCGCATCACGGCATCCAGCGGCCTTAACAAAGATGAAATCGAAAAACTTATAAAAGAGGCCCAGGAGCACGCAGCAGAAGATAAAAAGAAGAAAGAGCTGGTGGAGGTCCGAAACGAGGCAGACAGTCTGATCTATAACACTGAAAAATCACTTGGTGAATTTGGCGACAAGATCGCTCAAGACGAACAAACGGCGATCCGAGAAAAAATCGAAGCATGCAAAAAAGCCATGGAAAGCGGCGACATCGAACAGGTCAGGTCAGCCATTGCCGACCTGACCAAGGCGTCCCACAAATTAGCGGAAGAGATGTACAAGAAAACAACAGAGGACAAATCCGAACCAGCTGAGAAAACGGGCAAAGCCGACGCCAAGGCCGATAATGTGGTGGACGCCGAATTTGAAGAAACCGACAAAAAATAAACTTTAAAATTAATCGAGTAGATTGCTCACAGCCTTGAGGTCTCATGCCTACTAAAAGTGATTACTACGATATTCTAGGGGTTGATCGAAACGCCTCGGAAGAGGAATTGAAAAAGGCCTATCGCAAGAAAGCCCTTAAGTATCATCCCGACCGAAATCATGGAGACAAAAAAGCGGAAGCACATTTCAAGGAAATCAACGAGGCCTACGCTGTTTTGAGCAACTCTGAAAAACGGAGCAACTACGATCGTTTTGGCCATGCCGGCGTCGACACCGGTGGTTTTGATCCCTCGCAGGGATTCCCTGATATCTTTGGCGATATTTTCGGAGAGTTTTTCGGCAGTCCAGGTACAGCCCGCAAGCGGGTCCAACGGGGAGACGACCTTCAGTATAACCTAACCGTTACGTTTGAGGAAGCCCTCTTTGGAAAAGAGGCGAAGCTTAAGCTTCGGCGTCCCGAAACCTGCCACAGTTGTCGGGGAACAGGGGCGAAGGAGGGAAAAACCAAGAGCTGTCCCGCATGCGGTGGAGCAGGCCAACTACGTTTTCAACAGGGCTTCTTTACTGTCAACCGGACCTGCAACCAATGCCAAGGTGAAGGAACGGTCTTTTTGGATCCCTGTCCAGACTGTCGGGGGGAACGTTATATCGCCAGAGAGAAGACCATTTCCGTCAAAATACCTGCAGGGGTCGATACCGGAAGCCGTCTTAGAATTCTCGGAGAAGGAGAGATAGGGGCAAACGGCGGCCCCCCAGGCGATCTCTACGTTGCCATTACCGTTCAGGAACATCCCCAATTTACACGGGACGGGGATCATATCCTTTGCGAGACTTCCATCAGTTTCATTAAAGCAATTTTGGGGGGGAAAGCAGAATCGCCAACCATAAAAGGTCCGGTCAATGTGACCATTCCGCCTGGAACGCAGGATGGCAAGATCTTTCGCTTAAAGGGCCTGGGGTTCCCAAACCTTCGAGGACATGGCGTGGGCGACCAACTTGTCAAAATTAAGGTGGAAATTCCAAAACAGGTTACACCTCAACAAAGAGAACTTCTTGAAAAATACGCAAAGATCAGTGGGGAAGAGATTGACTCTGATTCCGGTAAGCTCTTCAAGAAAGTAAAAGACTTCTTTGACTAGAAGGCGCCATTCAAATCAAACGCGCTTAATCCATGCCCGTCTATTTCATTCGCAGCAATCAGATTACAGACGGCAAGATTGAAATTGCGGATCAATTGGCGCATCATCTCAAGAACGTGCTTCGTTTTAAAGTAGGCGATGTGCTTCTGCTCGTTGACGAGCAACCGAAGCGGTACCTCGCTAAAATCATTAGGAGCGTCTCTTCTTCCATCCTACTTTCCATTATAAAAAAAGAAGAGCGCCCGCAGACGCACTCTGAACCGGTCATCCACTTGGGGATAGGACTCCTGAAAGGAGATAAGATGGACTGGACCGTGCAAAAAGCAACGGAGCTCGGGGTAAACCGCATCACCCCGTTGATCACTGCGCGTACGATCGTAAGACCCGACACCGCGCGGCTACCCCGCCAACATGCACGGTGGATCGCCATTGCCACAGAAGCGGCGCAACAGTCTGATCGATGGTCCATTCCAGTGGTTGATCTTCCCCTCGATCTTCATACATTCTTGTCTAAGACGTCTGCCGGTTTTAAATTTATCTTCCATACAGAAACGGAACCGCTTCAGAATTGTCTTTCCACCGATGATGCCTGTGGAACGCTTCTCATCGGACCGGAAGGGGGATGGGAAGAGACAGAAACCAAAGATGCGGCGCGAAAAGGATACCTTCCCCTGTCGCTGGGGGAGAAAACCCTACGCGCAGAAACGGCCGCCCTTGCCGCCCTCACGATCATCCAATATGAATTTGACACGAGGAAACACCATGGAAATCACCCCTCCTGACCTCCCCGCCATTGAGAGCTACCCCATACAAACTGATGAGGCTCCATCCTTATCGTTAACGAAAACAGGATTTCTCAACAGGGCCCTTGCCTTTTCAATAGATTTTATCATTGTACAGTTTCTATATTTTATCCTGTTCATCGTCGGCACCCTCGCGATGAACCTGTCCCTTAAAGAAACTGCTGATCCCAAAACAGATGCCTCGATGATGGTTCCTTTCGTTTCAGTCTGGTTTTTTCTCTTTATCTGCTACTTTACCTATTTTCATTCCAGAGGGGGTCAAACCCCCGCAAAAATGCTCCTTCGGATTAAGGTGGTTACCTCTGAAGGGACCCATCCGTCAATGTGCCAAGCATTTTTTCGCTCGCTCGGTTATTTTCTGTCATCTCTCTTTTTTGGTTTCGGATTTCTTGTCTCAATTTTCGAAAAAAAAGGACGGGGATTGCACGATATACTGGTCGGCACCCAGGTCGTCCTTTCCGAATAAATGAAGACCCTCCTTATCCGCATTCTGCTCTTATTTACAGTGTCAACGGCGTTCGCCGAGACAACGGTTGAACAAGTTGCCGCCATTGTCAATGGACGCGCCCTTCTCCTCTCTGACATAAAACGGCATCATCTATTTTTTGTTAAAAAGAACGATGCCTCCTCTGAAGATGAGGTCGATCTTTGTGTGCAACTTGAACAGAGTGTCGACCATCTTCTCCTCCGGGCCGAGGCTGAACGGTTTGTTCTTCATGGCCCCTCCGAAAATAAAATTCATCAACATTTAGATATCATCCGGCGCCGTTTTAAAAGCGAAGAGGCATTTAAAAAGGCGCTGCGCCAACTCGGAATTTCCACCGAAGAATTACAAAAAGAAGTTGCGGATGATTTATGGGTACAACAGCTGCTTCGTGAGCGGGTTGACGCCTTTATCGTCGTCCCTCACAAGGAAGTGGAAAGATATTATCAGGAACGCAGAAACCTTTTTTCAGGGAAGAAAAAAGAGGACGCTTACACTGCGATAGAAAAGATTCTCTCCAAAGAAAAAGAGACTATCAGGAGAAAGGAATATATCGCCGGCCTAAGGAAAAACGCCCGTATTGAAATAAACCTCAAGCCTCTTTATGGAAGGAATTAAGCCGTTTTATTTACCTTGCCAATCCTGAAATACCGGACAGGAGATATTTAAAGTCGTCGTCTTCAAACGTCAGTCCGGCGCCTAGGAAATAGGTGTCGAGGCTGCGGTTTAATATCTGATCGTACCCCACCTCCAGCCGGATATGCTCGAGCAGGGTGTATGCGGTGGTCAATTTCAGGTGCGCACGTTTCGACATCGGATCATCGCTATTGAAATCCCACACATCCAGGCTCACGCTAAAATTTTCATCAGGGAAAATATAATCTGCTCCAATCCCAAAGGAGCTTTCGACCAACCCAAGCCGAAGGCCCAGATCATCCATCTGGCGCCCAAACTGCGCCGAAATCTTCAACCCGCGTTGTGTCTTCAGGGAGGTGATGGTGCTGGCAACGCCATTGGTTGTTTTAACCTCGGTCTCCTCCGTCACACGGCCACGAGGATCATCAATGACCTCCATGAGGTAATACTTATCAATTCTCGGCTGAAGGCGCAGGGTAAAATATCCCTTGTTTTCATCCCCTTGAAGTTGATATTCATTGCGGAGACCGATATACATTTTAAAACGCTCGACCCGTCCAATGGCACTTCCCAAGCCCTCCAAAGCAGTACTCAAATTTTCATAGACCTTCTCGTCGGAAAAGAGTTTTCCGATGGTCCCCTCGCCGCGTTCAACCTTCTTTGTAACTTCCCGCAAGCCCTTGAGCGTCTGGGCAAGATCATCCAAGGAGCTGTTTAGTTTCTCGTAGGCCGACTCGTCGGTAATCAGTTTTCCAAGCGTTCCCTCGCCGCGTTCAACCTTGCGGATTAGGCTGTTCAGATTTTGGAATAGGGCGTTTCCCTGATCGCTCAACGATTCTGAAAAGGTTTCAAAATTGTAGACCGAACGGCCCAACGAATCGCGGTTATCTTTCACAAAATCGTAAATCCCCTTCGTAAATTTCTGGGCATTCCATAAGATCTCCTTGATCGCATCGTTCCCTTCTCTTCCTACAAAGATTTCCCGAAGCGCTGCGGTAACCGCCTTGACATCATCGGCAATGCCGGAAAACCGGTCCATTATATTTTCCATGTCAGGGGCCTCCCGATGTGAAGGGAGAATATCCCCATCCCCTAAGAAGGCGGCGTCCGCACCTGGAACAATCTCAACATAGCGGTCGCCCAGCAAACCGCTCGATCGGATGACGGCATATCCCCCCTTTTTAATCCTGACGGATGGTTGAATCCTCATCGACACCCTGGCAGCATCCCCGTCCAGGGAAACCGATTCCACCTGACCTACCTCCACTCCCGCAATCCGAATCTGGGACCTTTCATCCAGGCCTGAGACAGAATCAAAAACCGCAGACAAATGGTAACCATCCTCCCTAAAGAGAGAGAAACCACCCACCTTAAAACTCATATAGGCCAGGACACCCGCAGCCAGCAGCACCACCATTCCTACCTTGGCTTCCGTGGTAAATGCTTTCAATGAATGGCACCTCCCATTTCGATCCCTTTATCCCACACTGATCGGTCCCACCATGCTACCATTAATAAACTGCTGCACGGCAGGATTGACACTGTTTCGAATTTCATCGGGCGTGCCCACCTCCAGAATTTTTCCAAGATAGAGCATCGCCATCTTATCGGCAATTTGATAAGCGCTCTTCATATCGTGTGTAATCGTGACCGATGTAACCGAAAGCTTCCGGTTCATTTGAGAGATCAGGCTGTTGATGACATCCGCCATAATGGGATCAAGCCCCGTGGTCGGCTCATCGTAAAGGATAATCTTTGGATCCATTGCAATGGCCCTGGCAAGTCCCACCCTTTTTTTCATCCCGCCGGAAAGATCGGCCGGCATGCGATCTTCAATTCCAGAAAGCCCCACCATGGCAAGTTTCTCCCGGACAATTTTCCGTATTTCCTCTTCTGAAAGGTGTGTGTGCTCCGTAAAACCAAACCCGATATTCTCCCAGACCGACATGGAATCAAAAAGCGCCGCGCCCTGAAAGAGCATCCCAAACCGCCTTCTAAAATGACTCAACTCCCCCTCAGACAGGGTGGAGAGATCCACGCCATCCACCAGGACCTTTCCGGAATCCGGACTCATCAAACCGATGATATGCTTTAGAATAACGCTTTTCCCCGTACCGCTCCCCCCGATCACCACCATGTTCTCGCCTGTTTCAACCTTGAGATTCACTCCCGTTAACACATGGTTTTCACCAAAACTTTTTTTGACCTCGATCAGCTCTATCATAAACGATCAGCCCCTACGAAATAAAAGCGGTCAGAAAATAGTTGGAGATTAAGATCAGCATCTCCGAGATCACAACGGCGCCGGTGGTTGCGCGACCGACCCCCTCCGCTCCGCCTTCCGCTTGGAAACCCTTATAACAGCTAATGGTGGCAATAATCATTCCAAAGACCGACGCCTTCAGTAACCCCCCAAGAATATCCTCCATCTGAAGATACTGGGTCGTTCTGCGGATATAAATCCCAGGATTTGCGTTAAGGAGCTCAACGGAGACAAAATAGCCGCCGACGATTCCAATAAAATCTGAAAAGATTGTCAGTAAGGGAAGCATGAACAGACCGGCGAGAAGGCGGGGCGTGATCAGGTATTTCACCGGATTGACGGCAAGGGTGGCAAGTGCGTCCACCTGCTCCGTAACCCGCATCGTTCCCAACTCTGCCGCCATCGCCGCCCCTGCCCGTCCGGCGACAATGAGCCCTGTGAGCACAGGCCCAAGCTCCCTCGTCATCGAGAGGGCCACGACTGTTCCCACGAGACTCTCCGCGTTAAAACGTTTAAAACCGGTGTAACTTTGAAGCGCCAGAACCATACCGGTGAAACTCGCAGTAATAACCACCACAGGGATAGAGTCTATCCCTACGGTTTCCATTTGTTTTGCAATATTTCGTAAGCCGAACGGTCGCCGGAAGATCGATCGGAGGGCATTAAAAAAAAGGAGGGCCACCGTCCCTGTCTCTGACAGGCCCTTCAGGATCCATCGGCCTATCCCTTCAAACCATCGCATTAAGATATCTCCTCGGAATCCGATCGCCGATACCGCAAAGGATTTCATACGGAATCGTATCGGTTAAGCGGGCCAACTCATCCGCCCAGATCGCCTCCTTTCCCTCTGATCCGATTGCGGTAACCCAGTCTCCGGCCGCAAGGCCAGAAACTTCAGTCGCATCAATCATGGTCATATCCATACAAACGCGGCCCACCACTGGGACACGCCGTCCCTTGGCAATCATCACGCCGCGATTCGAGAGGAGGCGGGGATACCCATCCGCATAACCGAGCGACAGCGTGGCGATGAGAGATTCCCGTTTTGTCACGAAGGTGCGCCCATAACTAATGGGAACGCCAGATGGGACCTTTTTGATCGAGATAACGCGCGTCTTAAGCTGCATCGCCGGCTGAAGCTGAAGTGCCGTCTCCCCCTGTAACGGTGAATATCCATATAGCATCAGTCCCGGGCGAACGAGATTAAAAGGAGATTTAGGATAATGCATAATAGCAGCGCTATTGGCAATATGGCAATAGGGTATCCGAAGACCTTTCCTGCGAAGACACTCCCAAACTACCCGCATCTTTTCCAACTGCTTTTCAGCAAACGACAAATCGGCAAGATCGGCGTCGGCAAAATGGGTGAGGATCCCTTCGACACGAATTCCTTCAAGGTCCATCGCTTCATGAACAAAAGCAAGCGCATCTTCCGGTGTCAACCCCAGGCGTCCCATCCCCGTATCGATCTTAATATGGATGTCCACTCTCTTTTTATACCGCTTTGCATAGCGGTTGAGCGCCGCCAGCATCGTTCTATCAAAAAGAGTTGGGGTCAGGCGATATCGAACCACCTCTGGAACTTGGCCAGATGAAATGCCAGTCAGGATCAAAATAGGGCTTTTAAGCCCCGCTTCACGCAAGGCCAACCCTTCTTCCAAATAGGCGACGCCCAGCATGGCCACTCCCATTTCTGTCAAGCAACGTGCCACTTCGATATTGCCATGTCCGTATGCGTTGGCCTTTACAACCGCCAGGACCTTTTTGCGCCCAACGCAACGCCTGACCCGTTTAAGGTTGTACCGGATAGCAGCGAGGTCAACCTCGGCCACGCTCGCCGACCAACCTTTAGTGGACATGCGGTCCTCCAATTTCATGCTGAAAAACGATGGCGTTAAAAAACAGGGAGGAGAGGATTTGGAATGATGTGCCGGCCAAAGGAGTCTTGTTATACTTCCAGAATCTCGGCTTCTTTTTTCTTGAAGATCTCTTCAACCTTGGCAATGGTTTGATCTGTTATTTTCTGGGTGTCTTCCTGGTTTCTCCGGGCCATATCCTCGGATAAGGTCCCTTTTTTCTGTAAGTCTTTTACCTCGTCATTGATATCACGACGAATATTGCGAACAGCCACCTTGCACTCTTCGCAAAGTTTTTTTACCAATTTTACCAGCTCTTTCCGTCTCTCTTCCGTCAAGGTTGGAATCTCAATCCGGATCACTTTGCCATCGTTGGACGGCGTAAGACCCATTCCAGAGGAGAGAATAGCCTTCTCAATCTCCGGAATCTGGGTCATATCCCAAGGCTGTATCGTCACCAATCGGCTTTCAGGAACGGCAAGCGTTGCCATCTGCTTTAGCGGCGTCGTGACTCCATAATAATCCACATGGATCGAATCGAACAGGGCCAACGAAGCCCGTCCGGTACGAATCGTTACCAGTTCACCCTTCAGGTGATGAAGAGCGATATCCATTTTCTCCAGCATTCTTGTTTTAATATCGCCAGACATATTGCTAGTGGGTCTTTCCAATACGGGTGCCAAGCCTCTCTCCCGCCAAGACCCGCGCGACATTTCCCTTCTGTTTGATGTTGAAAACAATCAGGGGAAGGTCGTTGTCCATACAAAGGGTAATAGCAGTTGAATCCATTATTTTCAGCCCTTTTTCAAGAACCTCAAAATAACTCAATTCCGAGAAGAGTTGCGCCTTCGGGTTCTTCATCGGGTCGCTATCATAAACGCCGTCGACCTTTGTCCCTTTCAGGATAACCCTGGCGCCAATTTCCATGGCCCTCAAAACCGCCGCCGTATCCGTAGAAAAGTAGGGATTCCCCGTCCCAGCCGCAAAAATAACCACCCTTTTTTTCTCCAGATGACGAATTGCCTTGCGACGGATATAGCCTTCCGCTAACTGCTTCATCTCAATGGCCGATTGGACTCTGGTATAGGTCCCCTTCCTCTCTAAAATATTTTGAAGGGCCAAGGCGTTCAACACCGTCGCCAACATCCCCATGTAATCTGCCGATGTTCTCTCCATCCCGGCAGCGCTTCCGGCAATACCCCTGAAAATATTCCCGCCGCCGATAACGATCCCGACCTCGACCCCCATATCGACCGCGCCTTTAATCTCTTCGGCGATGTCATCAATCACTTTCGGATCAATGCCGCTCCCCTGCTCTCCGGCCAATACTTCTCCGCTCAATTTTAGAAGAACCCTTGAATATTGGGAATGAGGCATTGGTCTATCCGTAAGGCGGGGGAAACGCTATCTATTTAACGGAATCACCTCCTCCTAACTGGTATCGCGTAAACCGTTTGATCTGAATATTTTCTCCCATCTTGGCGATCTTGAGGGCCATGAGATCTTTAATCGTTAGTTGCGGATCTTTAATAAAGATCTGCTCCATGAGACATATCTCCTGAAGAAACTTTTCGATTTTTCCCTCTACAATTCTTGCCGTTACGCTTTCCGGTTTCTTTGAATCAATCGCCTGGCTGAAATAGGTAGCCTTTTCACATTCAATGACCTCCGATGGAACATCGTCACGACAGACATACCGTGGAGGAGGATTCGCGCCTGCAATTTGCATCGCCAAGTCCCGCACAAGGCATTGGAATTCGGAAGTCCTGGCCACAAAGTCGGTCTCACAGTTCACCTCAATCAAAACGCCGATCTTTCCTCCGGCATGGATGTATGACCCGACAGCCCCTTCCGATGTCTCTCTCCCCGCCTTCTTCGTGGCGGTGGCGAGCCCTTTCTTGCGAAGATAATCGACTGCCTTGGCGACATCACCCTCCGACGCAGCCAAGGCGGCCTTACAATCCATCACGCCTGCGCCTGTCCGTGCGCGAAGATCCTTAATTGCCTCAACTCCCACGCCCTTCTCCTTTCCCAATAAAACCTCGCTACACCTTGACGCCAACCGCAATTCCTTCGTTTCGCACCGATGGCACGGCCGTTACAGGAGGCTTCTCCACTCTTTCGCTTAAACGCCGGCCCTCTATAATTGCGTCCGCAATCGTGTCGGTCAGCAACCGGATTGAACGGATCGCATCATCGTTGCCTGGCACGATATAATCAATTTCATCTGGATTACAGTTCGTGTCCACAACAGCAACGACCGGAATTCCGAGACGATTCGCCTCCAAAACAGCGATCCGCTCCTTTATGGTGTCAACAACGAATAACGCAGAAGGAAGCCCCTGCATCGCTTTAATGCCGCCTAGGGTTTTCTCTAACTGTTCCCGCTCTTTTTCAAGCTGCAGGACCTCCTTTTTGGGAAGCCGCTTATAGGTGCCATCCGTTTGAGCTACCTCCAGTTTTCTAAGCCGCTCAATACTTTTTTTAATCGTTGAGAAATTGGTTAGCATTCCTCCCAACCAGCGCTCGTTGACATAAAACATGTCGCAGCGTTTTGCCGCCTGTGCAACGACATCCTGGGCAGGTCGTTTGGTACCAACAAATAGGATAGCATCCCCTTGTGCCGCGATATCACGAACAAAGTTAACGGCAACAGAAAGTCTTTTTACCGTTTTTTGAAGGTCGATAATATAGATATTGTTCTTCTCTCCAAAGATATACCGTGCCATCTTAGGATTCCATCGGTTCGTTGGGTGTCCGAAATGTACCCCAGCTTCCAGCAACTCTTTCATTTCAACCACAGGACTTATCTCCTCCTTATTTCTTTGTTTAGGATTAATCTAAACAGTTAAAGCTTCTAGAAACTACCACATCATCATGGTTTTTTGCAAGCATGGTAGACCCCAACGGACAACAATAATACCCTCAAACTTAAGATGAGACATCAGGAGAACCCAAAATAGGAATAAGAAGCATCACAATAGGGTCCATCTTATGGGATTTGTGGCACTATCTATGCCTGGTAGGTCGGAACCAATTCTTTCAAGAGCTTTTTTATTTTTGCAGAATCGGCTGGATGGTTCATCGCCATAAACTCCTCGACATAGGACAGCATATCTTCTCTGACTTTCCCATTTTTTGCCAGACGTATCTTTTCGTGACAGGTTTGAACAACCTCTTCGGTTTCTTCAAAAAGGTCCTCGCTTAGTTTCTCGCCGGCACGAAGCCCGGTAAATTCTGTGCCGATATCGTTAGTGGAAAAACCAGAGAGCGTAATCATCGTCCTTGCCAGATCGGCAATTTTGACCGGCTTTCCCATATCCAGGACAAAGACTTCTCCCCCTTCTCCCAAGACAGCCGCGTGTAGAACCAACTGAACCGCCTCTTGAATGCTGATGAAATAACGTTGTATCTCGGGATGCGTGATCTTAACGGGGCCACCCCTTCTAATCTGTTCTCGGAAAAGGGGAACAACACTTCCGTTGCTCTCCAAGACATTTCCGAAGCGAACAGAGACAAATTTTGTTTTGTCCCTTGAATTAAAAAAACGCACCAGCATTTCTGCTACCCGTTTTGTCGCACCCATCACGCTGCTCGGGTTGACCGCCTTGTCGCTAGAAATTAAGATAAACGTCTCTATCCTGTGTCGATCAACTGCCTTTATGAGGCGATAGGAGCCGATAATATTGTTCCGAACCGCATCCAATGGATTTTCTTCCATCATTGGTACATGTTTATACGCGGCGGCGTGGAAAACAATTTGAGGTTGATACATTGAAAAGCTTTTCTCAATCTTATCCTCATCTAAAATATCGCCTAACACAGCCTTACAAGAGAGACTCGGATGTCGCTCCAGGAGATCGCGTTGGATATGGTAAAGATTGTTTTCAGACTGCTCAAAGAGGATTAAGCAGTTCGGTCCATAAGTCGCAATCTGCCGACAAAGCTCCGAACCAATCGAACCGCCGGCCCCTGTTACTAAAATCCGCTTCCCCTTTAGATGCTCTTTTATCGGTCGGTCAGAAATTTCGATTTCCCGCCTTCCGATGAGATCTTCAATATCTAAGTTCCGTATATGGTTGATTGAGACCTTTCCATCAAGAATATCGGACAGCGGTGGCAAGGTTTTAATAGGAAGTCCAAATGATTTACACCGACCGATGATTGTCTTTATTTGCATCGGGGTTGCGGAAGGAATGGCAATTAATATTTCATCGGGGCGGGTTTTTTCTACGGCCGTTTCCAGATTGGACAAATCACCGATGACAGGGATGTTATGGATTCTTAGAGATATTTTTCTATGATCCTCGTCAATAAAAGCGATTGGTTTACGATTATAGGAAGGATTCTGCTGCATATCGCGCACAATCGCTGCACCCCCGCGTCCCGCGCCGATTACCAAAACTTTTCGGGCATCCAGATCTATTCGCGTTATGGTTGCATAGACATGCTTCACGGTACGAAGAGAAACCGCTAGGAGAAAGGCGAGAAGTCCGTCGATGAAGTAAATCGAGCGAGGATAGCCGATGAAAGACATAAAGGTTATGACACCCCAAATTCCAATTGAGCTGATAAAAGTAACTAAACCGAGACCGATGAGGTCTGTGATCCCAGCATATCGCCAAAGCCCATGGGTTAAGCCAAAACAATGAAGCGCCGATAAACGGAAGATTAAAACGATGGGAAGTGTCTTCTGGAATAAATCAACCATAGAGGGCGGTATATTCCCATCAAAGCGAAGCAAAAACGCCAAATAGTAGGAAAGAATCACTGCCAACATATTGAGAATGAAAACAATACCGTTACGATTTGCTAGAACAGTTTCTTTAAGTGGTTTTCCACTTTTTCCACCCAGGAAAGGGATCTGAATTGAAAGAAGAAGCATGATTGACAAACTGGCCATAATTTTGAAATCGAGGGAAAAACTTTTATGTAAGACATAACTTTTTGAAACTTTTATTTTTCCAGGAAGGATTGACTCAAGATACGCCACTTCAGGTTGGTCCGTTTGGGCCAGGCATGCAGCGTCCCCTTTCACATAAAGACTGGCAAGATCGGCGATGCCTGGTCTAACTTGTAGAATAATTTCAAAATCTCTTCTAAAATGATTTATGTAAAAAGGAGTGTGCGGCCTGGGACCCACCAGACTCATCTCTCCCTTTACAACATTCCACAGCCTCGGAAGCTGATCCAGCTTCATGTCACATAGCACGTTTCCTATAGCGGTAAGGTTAGTATCTTTGTAAAAGATCATGCCAGATTCTCTTAAAGAGGCATCTTTTTTCAAGATTCGAAAGTCATACGTATAAAAAGGTCGAAACCCCTTCCCAATTCGTTCCTGCCGGGAAAAAACAGGCCCAGGAGAGGTCGCCTTGATCGCAAGGCCAATAATGATAAAAAAGGGGGAAAGAACAATCAATCCAACCAATGAAAAAATAAGATCAAAGAGGCGCTTTCCCATAATGATTTCTCTCCTTACCGGTTTTACTACTACGATTGAATCTGTTGCTTAAACCAATGAGTCGTTACGGCGTGAAAAACAGTAGTCAAAGACATCCCTGACCTTTATTTGGACAATCCTGACTAAAAATTGAATGGGAGTATATACCCCACAGATCACATCGTCAATCATAGGATAAGGATATGTCAGTGACAAATAGATATGTCCGGTTTCAGAGCACGTAATCTGTCCGGTTTTTAAGGCATCCTTTTTTGAGAAAGGAGGGTGCGGATGAAAC
>SBBT01000171.1 GCA_005239595.1 Candidatus Troglogloeales bacterium
ATTTTCGATCCAGCGGATACACACGAACGGGCCCTACCTTGAGGACCCAAACCATTTTTAATCGCAGTTTTCTGTTGTCATCGGTGGGGGGATGGTCACTTTGGGAAGTGTCCTTCCCAGGAAATGCTAAAAAATGGCACTTTTTTAGGATGTTCTGTCTGATTGGATCGGTAAAGGGCTTTGTTTATTAAGATGTTCTGAATGCCTTTTTTATGGCATGTTGTTTGCGTAGTATTTGCGGAGGGATAACATAGCGAAAATCCAATGTGGGTCGAAACTCTGCTATAATTCTGTTATAATGTTGAATATGGGGAAAAACTATTTTAGGTAAAAAATGATTCGCGTTTTTAAGCGATATTTTTCCATACGGAACTCGGTCTATTTTCTCCTTGAAAATACGCTTCTTCTAACCTTCCTCCTTTGGGGAACGGCCGTCGGTAGTTTCAACACCGGTGTGGCTTGGCCATACATGATCGCAGTGGTCTTGATCACTGAATTTGCCCTTTATTGCAGCGAGCTTAAACTTCCGGCCCCTCGATTTTCTCTTATGGAATTTGCAAAAGAACATTCCTTGGCTATTCTTTGGTGGCTCCTCTTCTTACTCTTGGCGTATCTGGTGATTCCCTCCTCTTTTGCCGCATGGAGCCCGTTTTGGTTCAAACTGGCACTGTTTCCGTTTTTGCTGATTGGGCTTCGCCTTGGATATCAACTCTTGGTTACGTTGCACCGATGGGATACCACCATCTTGATTATCGGCTCCGCCCCTGTCGCCGGGTTACTGAAAAACATCCTTTTTTATGACAAAAGCTTAGGTTTCAGGGCGCTTCATTTCCGATGGGATCTCACCTCGCCGGACACCTTGGCGGAAGAGTGGGCGCGGCTCTCAACGATTGTGGCCGAACATAAAATAAAAAAGATTGTGATTGCATTATACGAACGCCGAGGACAGCTTCCAGTTGAGTCTCTGTTGAATCTTCGTGTGCAAGGGGTTGAAGTGGTTGATGGGGCCTCGTTTTATGAGGAAATCTCCGGTAAAATACTGATCCATGCCGTAAGACCCAGCAACCTCATCTTCGGTGAGGGTTTTAGCCATTTGAATTTTGCACGGATCATAAAACGGGGACTGGATATCTCTCTTTCTTCCCTTGGCTTGGTTCTGGCTGTGCCATTTTTTATGATTCTTTCCATTTTGATTAAGCTCGACTCGAAGGGGCCGGTGTTCTACCGGCAGGAGCGTGTCGGTGAAAAGGGAAAACCGTTTATGCTCGTTAAATTCAGATCCATGCGGCATGACGCCGAATTAAGGAGCGGTCCGGTTTGGGCCAGAAGGGACGATCCCAGGGTCACCAGAATAGGCCGGTTTATGCGTTCCAAGCGTCTTGACGAAATTCCACAATTGATCAATGTTTTTAAGGGGGAAATGAGCTTTGTCGGTCCCAGGCCGGAGCGCGCTGTCTTTGTGGATCAGTTAAGAAGGGGAATCCCTTTTTATAGCTTACGTTTTTCCGTAAAGCCCGGGGTGACAGGGTGGGCACAGGTGAAATATCGGTATGGCGCAACCGAAAAAGATGCATTGGAAAAACTTCAGTACGATTTATATTACATTAAGCATCTCTCATTTTTTCTGGACATTACGATTATTTTTGAAACCCTCAGGGTCATATTTTCTGGAAAAGGGGTGCATTAAGGCCCTCCTCTCTACGGATTAAACACCTGAAAAGATTGACGCTACTATGCTGAAAATGATAGTTTCCAGATTCGGCATGTAACGCTGCATTGCTGTCAGGAGAAGATGACAAACGCACATCTTAGATGGCACGTGTGAAGGAAGTCCACGTTCCCACCCGATTATCGGGCGATCTAAAAAAAATTCTAGACCATGCCGCCGGGAAGGAGGTGATGATACAGGAAATCATTGATGTCCTTCATGGGAGGGGTTTTTATATTTTGGTCATCCTCCTTGCGTTTCCGTTCCTGATTCCGATTCCGATTCCGGGACTCTCGGTTGTTTTTGGAATGGCCTTGTTGCTCTTCGGTCTTCGCATTGCCCTGCGCAAAAAACCTTGGCTGCCGCATAAATTTCTTGAAAAGAAAATATCCTATCAGCTCTTGAGTAAAATCGTTTCCGCCGCGCTGTACGTCGTTTGTCGTATGGAAAAAATACTTCATCCCCGCCTTCACTTTTTCACCCGTTGGGCCTCCTTCAGTGTTCTAAACGGGTTGATGATTACATCGAATGCCTTCATCCTCATGCTTCCGCTCCCAATTCCTTTCACGAATTCGCTTCCTGCCATTTCAATCGTTCTCTTGGCTGCCGGCATGATGGAGGAGGATGGCGCGGTAATATTTTCCGGGTATATCGTCGCCGCGGTTGCCTGGCTTTATCTGATTTTCATCTGGTTGGTCGGAAATGCCGGGCTAAAGATGGGGCTGCATTGGTTTGGGCTTTAAATCTTTATGGGAATGGACGAACCATGATCTGGAGATTCCTGTCTCATCCGCCGCAATCGGCCGAGATGAACATGGCAATTGATGAGGCAATCGCCCAACACTTTTCGCACGGGGTGGTCCCACCCACATTTCGGATCTATCGCTGGTCTTCTCCCTCTTTTTCTATCGGGTCTTTTCAGAAGCTGGATCCAAGTTTCATCGATGATCTTACGACCAATGCGATTCCGCTCGTCCGCCGTATCACAGGAGGACGCGCCCTTTTGCATGATCGGGAGGTCACTTATTCCGTGATCGCAGGCACGCATGACCCCCTTTTTTCAAAGGGCATTCAAGGGACATTTTATGCTATCGCCCGCGGCCTTCTTGCCGGCTTGGAACGTCTGGGCGTTGAAGCGAACATAGACGCCCCATCTTCTCGTGGTAACAAAAACGCAAGTCCTTTCTGTTTTGCGTCCACATCACAGTATGAGGTGACAGCGCAAGGGAGAAAGCTTATTGGCAGCGCGCAAAAACGCTGGGCCACCCATTTCTTGCAGCACGGGTCTCTTCTCCTTTCCCGCAGCACTTTTGCAGAACGGTTTATACCAGAGAATCAAATTTCCCTCTCATCCCTTTTAACGAAACTTCCAAGTGACGAAGATCTGGTTTTTGCCTTAAGGAAAGGGATTGAATCCGCGCTGTCGGTTCATCTGGTGTCGCAGTCGCTCACCGTGGAAGAGGAGAAAATGGCCGCTGATTTGATTAGAGAAAAATATGGGAGTCCTGTATGGAATCTTTATCGTCATACTCAAGATAGAAATCCCTCTTTGTCCGTTCCTGATGGAGTAACACCGTCACTGTAAAACCTGTTCATTCCGTTTTAGGGACAAGATGCAGCAAAACATCCCGAAAAACTTGAAAATTCCTTGACAAAATAAGGTGTTCCCTCTTATATTTAGAAGCTGCTCTTCACGTGTGTAGGAGTGTGGAGAGAGGCTTGGAGTGCGGGGGGATTTCGTACTTTCATCCGGAGAGGGGATGTTTCTTTATAGATGCATATCCCTCTGTTTATAGGTTAATGGAGGTCTTAGTATGGCGAAGGTTTTGGAAGGCCCTGGAATGGGATTGCTTTCAAAGTGGGGAATGACAACCCCTCATTTTGTGGTGATCACGGCTATGGATCAGCTTGACCGCCTTGCCCAGGCCAATGCCTGGTTGCGAGAGTCGAGGCTGGTGGTGAAGGCCCATGAAGCGGTTGGTTCCCGGATGAAGCTGGGGTTGGTGAAGGTGGGGCTTGATCTTGCCCTGGCGAAGCAGGCTGCCCAAGAGATGTTTAGGAGAGAGGTTTCTGGTGTTGCCATTTCCCAGATCATTATTTCAGAGATGGTTGCCCATAAAGAGGAGTATTATATTGCGGTGAAATCAACCCGTGAGGGGGCCGATCTCTTGTTGGCGAGTATTGGCGGGATTGAAGTGGAGTCTCACTGGGATCAGGTGAGCCGCATGGCGATCCCCCTGGGAGTTGATCCGACGATTGACTCCTTGGAAGCACTGGCGAAAGGAGCCGGGTTTAAGGGTGGTCTTATCAGAAAAATTGCTGATTTTGCGATGAAGCTCTATCAATGTTATGACCAGGAGGATGGCACCTATATCGAGATTAATCCTCTGGTGGCGCGGGAGTCGGATGGGGAATTGGTCGCCCTGGATGCCGTCACGATGGTGGATGCCGATGCCCGTTTTCGTCACCCCGACTGGAGTTTTACCTTTGCCTCGGAGTTTGGACGTCCTTACACCAATGATGAAAAGGCGATCATGGAGATTGACGCCCGGATTAAGGGTTCCGTGAAGTTTATTGAAATTCCGGGAGGGGATACGGCTCTCCTGCCGGCAGGGGGCGGGGCCTCGGTTTATTACTCCGACGCTGTGTTGGCGATGGGGGGCAAGATTGCCAATTATGCCGAATATTCGGGCGATCCACCCGATTGGGCGGTTGAGGCCTTAACCGAGAAAGTCTGTTCCCTCAAGGGGGTTCGGCGGATTATTGTGGGCGGGGCGATCGCCAACTTTACAAATGTAAAGAAAACCTTCGCCGGAATTATTGCCGGATTCAGGAAGGCCAGGGCCGATGGAAAAATGGAGGGGGTCGAAATCTGGGTGCGCCGGGGCGGCCCTTATGAGAAAGAGGGATTGGCAGCGATGAAGGAACTCGAGAACGAAGGCTTTAATATCCATGTGTATGATCGATATACCCCTCTGACCGATATTGTTAATTATGCGATTGCAGGAGGGGCGAAATGAGTATTGTTGCGGGTAAAGAGACGCAGGTTCTGATTCAGGGAGGGGCTGCCGGGATCAATGCGGCACGCCGGATGGCTGAATTCTGTCACCTTAATCGACTGCCGATGAATGTGTTGGCCTTTGTCTTTCCGCCGGATGCCGGGAAGACGGCGGAGGTTCCTTTGGGAAGTCAACTCGTTTCGATCCCGATATACAAGACGGTTTCTGAAGCGGTCGCGGCGCACCCACAGATCAATGCATCGCTGGTCTATGTCGGGCCGGATCGCGCCTGTAAGGCGGCGATGGAGGCCCTTTCCGATCCGCACATCCATCTGGTCTCAATGATTACAGAAGGGGTTCCGGAGAAAGACGCAAAGCGCTTGAGTCTTGAGGCCAAGAAGCGGGGGAAGGTTTTTAACGGTCCCTCGGCCATCGGTATCCTCTCTGCCGGAGAGTCCCGCCTTGGGGTTGTGGGGGGCTCGTTTGACAACCTGATCCTCTGCAAACTTCATCGGCAAGGTTCTTTTGGGGTCATTACCAAGTCGGGCGGGTTGTTAAACGAAATTATCTGGATTTGCAGCCAGTTTGCCGATGGGATTACCACGGCGATCGGTGTGGGGGGAGATGCCTATCCCGGATCGGATTATGTTACCTACCTGGAGATGTTTGAGCAGGACCCGAAGACCAAGGCGGTCGTTATTGTTGGAGAAATGGGGGGAGATTTGGAGGAGCGGGCTGCCGCCTGGTTTGGAGAGAAAAAACGCCGGATCAAGCTCCTGGCGGTGGTTTCCGGGTTCTGTCAGGAATCTCTTCCGAAGGGGATGAAATTTGGCCATGCGGGAGCGAAAGAAGGGCTTCATGGTGAGGGTTCGGCCCGGGCCAAGGCGGAGGCCTTAAAGAAGGCAGGGGCGATTGTGCCGACAACCTTTGGGGGACTGGGACCCGCGATTCAGAAAACCTACGACGAGATTATCGCGAGCGGCGAAGCGCAACCGGTTTTGGATGGAGACCTGCATGCCCTTCCAAAACTGCCCAAGCAGGTGGAAGAAGCGATTAAATCGGGGGATGTTTTTGTTGAGCCGCTGGTGAAATCAACCATCTGTGATGACCGCGGCGATGAACCGCTCTATTGCGGTTATCCTGCGTCCGAGCTGATCAATAAGGGGTATCATATCCCGCATGTCATCGGTCTTTTGTGGGACAAGCGGATCGTGAATCCCACAGAGGCGGAGATTATTAAACGAATTGTAATGCTCTCCGCCGATCATGGCCCGAGCGTTTCCGGGGCCCTGGTGACGATTATCGCCGCGTGCGCGGGGATTCAGATGTCTCAAGCGGTGGCGGCGGGACTGATCATGATTGGCCCCCGATTTGGGGGGGCGGTGACCGATGCGGGGAAATGGTTCAAATATGCGGTCGATCAGAAACTTTCACCCGAGGCATTTTTAGAGCATATGAAAAAGAATGTGGGGCCCGTTCCGGGAATTGGACATCGGGTCAAGAGCCTTAAAAATCCAGATAAGCGGGTCAAGGAGCTGGTTGGGTATGTTAAATCTCAAGGAATCCCAACGCCCCATTTAGACTTTGCCTTGTCCGTTGAGAAGATCACGACCTCTAAAAAAGACACCCTGATTCTGAATGTGGATGGAACGATGGCAGCCGTCCTCGTCGACCTCGGATTTTCTGTGGAGTCACTCAACGGATTCTTTCTCCTCTCTCGCACGATTGGATTGATCGGTCACTGGATTGACCAAAGCAGACAGGGAAGCCGTCTGATCCGTCTGTTTACTTACCTTGTGAACTATGCCTCTCCAAAAAAGCGGGAGGTGCCGCCGTTGAATAGTCATGCTAAACAGGTTGAGGCACATGATGAGGTGTTCAAATCGTAACCGATGGCATGTTTTCAGCACATGCTGTAAATGTATCAGCAGCGTAAGGAGGGATTATGTCTGTTAAACTGGTAGAAAAATTATATGCCGGAATGCCGGAGAAGCTTGCAGCCGCGAGGGCAAAGTTTGGACGGGGGTTGACCCTGGCGGAGAAGATTTTAGTCTCCCATCTGGATGACTTAAAGACGCAGGAGTTTGGTCGTGGACGCGCCCAGTTGTTGCTCCGTCCTGACCGCGTTGCCATGCAGGATGCCACGGCGCAGATGGCGATGCTCCAGTTCATGCAGGCTAAAAAGAAAAAGGCGGCCGTCCCGAGCACCATCCATTGCGACCACTTAATCAGGGCCCAGTCTGGTGCAGAGGCAGATGTCAAACGGGCGATTGATGAGAACAAGGAGGTTTATAATTTTCTCTCTTCCTCGGCCAAAAAATATGGGATTGGTTTCTGGAAGCCGGGGGCGGGGATTATTCATCAGGTGGTGTTAGAGAACTACGCTGTCCCAGGCATGTTGATTATTGGGACCGACTCGCATACCCCCAACGGCGGGGGATTGGGTGCGTTGGCCATCGGGGTGGGTGGAGCCGATGCCGGAGAGGTGATGGCAGGTCTTCCGTGGGAGGTCCTTCACCCAAAACTAATTGGGGTTAAGTTGACCGGACGGCTTTCCGGTTGGACGTCGGCCAAAGATGTCATTCTCCATCTGTGTGGCCTGCTCACGACCAAGGGTGGAACCAACAAGATCGTTGAATATTTTGGTCCCGGGGCCGAGACAATCAGCGCGACCGGAAAGGGGACGATTGCCAATATGGGGGCCGAGCTGGGGGCCACCACGTCGGTCTTTCCGTACGATGCCAAGATGGCGGCCTATCTGTCCATTACCGATCGGGCTGATATCGCTGCTTTGGCCGACCGCCATCGTGAATTGTTGGTGGCCGATCCGGAGGTTTTTGCTGCCCCGGAGCGGTATTTTGATCAGATTGTTGAAATCAATCTGTCGGAGTTGGAACCGCATATTGTGGGACCGCATACCCCTGATCTGGCTCACCCGATCTCCAGGATGGCGGCTGATGTCGAGAGAGAGGGTTATCCGGCAACCCTTACGGCGGCCCTCGTTGGAAGCTGTACCAACTCCTCTTATGAGGATATCAGCAGGGCTGCCCATATTGCCCGCCAGGGCTTGAAGGCGGGATTAAAGGCCAAAACTAATTTCCTGGTGACGCCAGGTTCCGAGCGGATCTACCATACGATGAAGCGGGATGGATTTATGCAGACGTTTGAAGAGATGGGGGCTACCGTTCTGGCCAACGCCTGTGGTCCTTGTATTGGGCAGTGGAAGCGGGATGACATCAAAAAAGGGGAGAGAAACTCGATTATCAGCACCTTTAACCGAAATTTTCCAGGCCGCAATGACGGGAATGCCGAAACCCTCTCGTTTTTGAGCAGCCCTGAAATTGTGACGGCGATGGCATTTGCTGGCGATCTGACCTTCAACCCGGTTACTGGGAGTCTTAAAGCGGCAGACGGGACAGAAATCCATTTTGAGCCTCCTCTGGGAGAGGAACTTCCGACGAAGGGGTTTGCAACAGGGGAAGATGGTTTTATCCCTCCGGCAGAGAATGGCGAACAGCTGCAAGTCGATCTCCCACCCAACAGCGAGCGGATTCAGCTTTTGAAGCCCTTCTCAAAATGGGATGGGGCCGATTTCAATCAACTGCCGATCTTGGTCAAGGCAAAGGGAAAGTGCACCACGGATCATATCTCGCCTGCGGGCCCGTGGCTAAAATTCAGGGGACATCTTGATAAGATTAGCGATAACGCCTTCCTGGGGGCCAATAATGTGTATGCGGCCGAAGCGGGCAAGGCAAACGATGTCTTATCGGGTGAGACCAATCTTACCCCGGCACAGGTGGCACGGCGTTATCTTGCAAAGGGGATAGGCTCCATTGTCATCGGGGATGAAAACTATGGCGAAGGAAGTTCCCGTGAACATGCGGCCATGTCTCCCCGTTTTCTGGGGGTGAAGGTGGTAATCGCTAAAAGCTTTGCCAGAATCCATGAGACGAACCTCAAAAAGCAGGGGATTCTTCCGCTCACGTTCGCTAATCCAAAGGATTGGGAGGTATTCGAGCAGAATGACCGAGTGAGCGTGCTGGGACTATCCACCCTTGCGCCGGCGAGTCCGGTAGAGGTGAAGGTTCATAAATCGGGGGGAGAAGAGGTGAAGGTTTTGGCCAACCATAGCCTGACATCAGAGCAAATTGGGTGGTTTCGGGCTGGATCGGCACTCAATGCATTGGAGACAGAATGATACGATGGCAGAAGAGAGGCAAAAAGAACTCGATAAGGATATGCACCTTATCGGGATTGATCTTTATATCATCACGAAAGGCGGCATTCCGAATTTTGATTGGATTGAAGGGTTTAAGTGCGAGTTTATGTCAAACCGCGGGAGAAGTATTTTGCCGATAGAAGATCCTCCTGCCTCTTTGATGGGAAGCTGGTATCGGTGTCGCTTTATTGCAACGCAGACCATTTCTGATCAGGATATTCACCGTTTCCTGGAAAAAATCAGCGAAACCTATTGGTGGTCTGCCGCGCAAAAGCTCTGGAATTATAGCGGCCATCCTGCGTACAGTAGTTCATAGGGGATCGGTCTTAAGGGAGTTTTTCTGAAAATGTCAGAAGTAAAGGTGGCAGAAAACGTGGTTACCGTCGAGATTATGGGGAGGAAATACGAGGTTCCGCAGGGGATTACCCTGGTTCAGGCCATGTGGTATACCGGTCATGAAATGATTCGAGAGATAGGGTGTTTGGGGGGGGTCTGCGGTGCCTGCGCCACCCTGTACCGGACCCCTGACAGCCACAAACTAAAGTCAGGACTCGGTTGTCAGATTATTGTCGAAGAGGGGATGTCGTTTTCAATCTCCAGGTCGTTTCCGGTAAGAAAACCGATTTATCATTTGGAAGAAATAGACGATCCCAAACAGGATCTTTTCAAATATTTTCCGGAAGTGGCGCACTGCCGGAATTGCAATGCCTGTACCGAGGCCTGTCCGCAGGGTATTGACGTCCGCACCGGTATCTGGAAGGCTGTGTTTGGCGATTTTAAGGATGCTTCCGACCTTTTTATGCCCTGTGTCATGTGCAATCTTTGTGTCCCTGTCTGCATTGCTGAAATTTCATCCAATCAAGTCGGACTTTATGTCCGCCGTGCCCAAAGTGTCTTCTTTAGTGATCGGCATCCCATACTTTTAAAACGGATTGAAGAGATTAAAGATGGGAAGTTCGATTCGGAGTGGGAGACCCTTTTTAGCCTCTCAGAAAAGGAACTGAAAGACTATCAAGTGGCCTGATGCCGCCGCTCTTCTATAAGACAAGCCGATATAAAACCGATGGAAAATTCAAAGGAACGGGTCAATAAAACGCGCGAGACACGCAGGCAAGAGGTATGGTCGCTCCTCCCTCCTCTCGAAAAAGAGAGCCTGATCCATCAGTATCATCCCGATTATAAAAAAGAGGCCTATCGTACCCTTCGGGTCGGCCAGAATTGCGGGGATTCAACCGTCCATGAGCTTGCGAATCTGCTGGAGGGGAGGAGTCCCATTGGCCTTGAGGAAATCTCTCTGACGCCGCATGCCCAGGCCGACGTTCTAGTTATTGGAGGAGGAGGTGCCGGTGCCACAGCGGCCTTGACGGCCCATTCAATGGGTGCGGATGTCCTTCTTGCGACGAAATTAAGACTTGGAGACGCCAATACCGTTATGGCGGAAGGGGGAATTCAGGTGGCCATTTCCCCTGACGACTCGCCCGTGCGGCACTACCTGGACTCTTACCGCGGCGGTCATATGGAAAACGATCCCGTCCTATTGAGGACGCTGGTTGAGGAAGGACCGGAGGCCGTAAAGTGGCTGATGGATATCGGTGTTCATTTCGACATGGAACAAAACGGTAAATTAAGTCTGCGGGCGGGGGGTGGGGGGAGCAAGCCGAGGCTGCTTCGATGTATGGATTATACCGGGTTAGAATTAATGCGAACGCTGAAAGACTGCGTCCAAAACGAGAAGATCCGTCTCCTTGAGTATTCTCCGGTTGTGGAGCTTCTCACCGATGGAGAGGGAAACTGCAGCGGGGCGATTTTAAAGAATTTAGACAATAAAAATTATATGGTTGTCCAGGCCAAGACGGTTATTTTAGCGACAGGTGGGATCGGCCGCTTGCATATTCAGGGCTTTCCCACAAGCAACCATTATGGCGCAACGGGCGATGGGCTTCCCATCGCGTATCGTGCCGGGGCAAAGTTGACGCTGCAGGACACCTTTCAATATCACCCCACCGGTGCAGCCTATCCCGAACCGATGGCAGGGACCTTGGTGACGGAGGCGCTCCGATCCGTCGGGGCCCAGTTGGTCAACGCCAAAGGGGAGCGATTTATCAATGAGATGGAGACGCGTGATGCGGTTGCCGCCGCGATTATCCGGGAATGCCAACAGGGGCGAGGGATTAAAACGTCATCCGGGCGGTCTGGCGTCTGGCTGGATATACCTCTTGTGGATATCCTTAATGGGGCCGAGACCATCGCCCAGCGTTTCCCGAATATGGTGCGCCAGTATTCCCGTTATAAAATCGATATTCGGAAGGAACCGGTTCTGATCTATCCCACGTTGCATTACCAGAATGGTGGAATAAAAATTAATGTAAACGGGGAGTCTGATCTGCATGGTCTTTTTGTCGCGGGTGAGGCGACAGGCGGCATTCATGGCAGAAACCGTCTGATGGGGAATTCTCTGCTGGATATTATTGTCTTTGGAAGAAGGGCTGGGAGGGCGGCATCGGAGCGGGCCAGGCAGATCGCCGTAAAAGAACTGACCTTAAAACACCTGCATGTTTTTTATGAGGGGATGAAAAAGGCGGGAATTGTTTCTCCCTGCGTTTCGCCCATGCTCTTTCCAGACTATGTAGAAAAAACGTAGCTGTTTTTGAAACGGATCTTTTTGATGGGGATCAATTAGGGAGCACGGATGAACATTCATGAATATCAGGCAAAGGTCCTTTTTGCGAAATATCAGATTCCCGTTCCAAATGGGAAGGTTGCCTTTTCTCCGGAGGAGGCGAAAGCGGTTGCCGACTCCCTTGGCAGCAACATCATGGTGGTGAAGGCCCAGATTCATGCCGGTGGACGCGGAAAAGCGGGCGGGGTAAAACTGGCCAAGACAAAACAGGAAGTGGTTTCCTACACAAAAGAGCTTCTGGGGATGACCCTGGTGACGCATCAAACCGGTCCGGAGGGGCGCGAAGTGAAGCAGGTGTTGGTTGAAGAAGGGGCCGATATCGCCGGAGAGCTTTATGTGAGTTGGGTCGCGGACCGCGCGACAGGATCGATTGTACTTATTGCAAGTACCGAAGGGGGTATGGAGATTGAAGAGGTTGCGAAACGATCTCCGGAAAAAATCGTTCGTCTTGCGGTTGATCCTGTATTGGGATACCAGCCTTATCAGGGGAGGTGGGTGGCCTTTAGGCTTTCTCTGCCAAGAGTGGTGATGGGTCAATGGGCGTCTCTCCTTGGGAATTTATACCGGATGTTTATTGAAACGGGTGCTTTGCAGGTTGAGATTAATCCGTTAGTTCTCACACAAGGGAACAGGTTGGTGGCGCTGGATGCGAAAGTTGGATTTGATGACAATGCCTTGTTTAGAAACCCGGATATCTCGGCTTTGCGTGACTTAAACGAAGAGGATCCTCTGGAGACCAGGGCGACCCAACATGGCCTCAATTACGTGAAACTCGATGGAACGGTCGGCTGTATGGTGAACGGCGCGGGGCTTGCGATGGCCACGATGGATGTGATCAAGCTGGCGGGAGCCTCTCCGGCCAATTTTCTGGATGTCGGGGGCGGCGCGTCCAAAGAGACGGTCAAGGAGGCTTTTCAAATACTGCTTTCCGATAAACATGTAAAGGGAATCTTGGTCAATATATTTGGCGGTATTGTTCGATGTGAACGGATCGCGGGTGGAATTATCGACGCGGCGCGCGATGTGGATATCCATGTTCCGCTGGTGGTGAGACTGGAAGGAACGAACGCGAAAGAGGCCAAGGAGATGCTGTCAAATTCTGGCTTAAACTTAATCGTGGCAGATACCCTCTGGGATGGCGCCCAAAAGATTGTGGCTTGCGTTGGATAACCGAGATTCCTTGATTGATCGCTGCATCGGAATTCTGTTCTTCCCAAAAAAGAGTCTCCCTGCTATCGTGACCCGGCCAAATGAGCGGCACATCATTATCTTATCGCTTGTTTTTGGCGCCCTGTTCGCCTGGAGGAGCATCTCCCCCCAGGGCCGAGATCCCGTTTTCTTTTTGACGTTGGCCCTCTCTGCGGGAGTCGGTTTTGTCTATTCGAGCAGTTATTTTCTCTCCTGGTTGATTAGGGTAAGCGGGAAGGTTATCGCACCACAACCGCTGCGCATGGTGTTGGGATATTCGCTGACACCGTTTATCCTGGCCCTCATCCTTATGCTCCTTGCGCAATATCGGTACCTCACCGGGACGACAGCGATTAGTTTTCTTTTGATTGTGCTAACGTGGGGCTTAAATATTTATGGTATTCGGGTGGCGTCGGGGATTCCGGTGATACAGTCCCTTTTTGTCACGGTCATTCCCGTTCTCGCGTTAATGCTGATCATTGCACTTCTGTTTAAGCTGGCATGGATGGTGTATGGATATTAAAGTGAGGAATCGACATGAGTATTTGGGTCAATAAAGAGACGCGGGTTTTGGTTCAGGGGATTACAGGCAAGGAGGGTTCCTACCATGCGATGGCCTGTAAGTCGTATGGGACACAAGTGGTTGCAGGCGTGACTCCTGGGAAGGGCGGGGGCGAGGTTGAAGGGATTCCCGTGTTTGACACCGTGGAAGAGGCGGTAGATAAGACGGGGGCCGATGTCTCCCTGATTTTTGTTCCACCCCCCTTTGCCGCTGATGCGATCATGGAATCCGCGCAGGCCGGCGTTTCCTTGATTATCGCCATTACGGAGGGAATACCGATATTGGATATGATGCGGGTCAAGCATTTTCTTGCCGAAAAGCCGGTTCGATTGATCGGGCCAAACTGTCCTGGAATTATCACGCCGAACGAATGCAAGATCGGCATCATGCCGGGCTTTATCCATAAAAGGGGACCGGTTGGCGTGGTCTCCCGAAGCGGGACGCTGACGTATGAGGCGGTTTGGCAATTGACCCAGCGCGGCATTGGACAGTCGACCTGTGTCGGTATCGGCGGCGATCCGGTCAATGGTACCCACTTTGTGGATGTCCTTAAAATGTTTGAAGGCGATCCGGAAACGGAAGCGATTGTCTTGATTGGCGAGATCGGTGGAGACGCCGAAGAGCGCGCCGCAGAATATATTAAAAAGAATGTCGAAAAACCGGTAGTCGCTTTTATATCCGGCATGACCGCCCCGCAGGGAAGAAGGATGGGACATGCCGGCGCAATCATTTCCGGAGGAAAGGGGACTGCCGTGGATAAAGTGGCCTCTCTGGAAGCAGCCGGCGCTACAATCGTGAAAAACCCAGCGCTGATCGGCGAGACAGTGGAAGGCCTCCTCAAACATTCCAAAAAACGGAAAAACTGACTGTCCGTGGATACCCTTGTCCTGCATAATCGGGCCCGCTTCGTTCAAATTTGGGAAAAAGCGAAGGGGAATTTCCCCCTAGAAGGAGAAGAGGCCTTCTTTGCCCAAGTCATGCTCGAACATAGAGAGCATCATCCTGTTTTTGACATGGGAGAGGCGGCGTTTAAAATTGATTTTTCGGCTCGGCGAGAGACCAATCCCTTTCTTCACATTTCGCTTCATGTGATGGCAGAACAGCAGATCGCGTCACGCCAACCGGTTGAAACAGAAGAGGTGTTTTTGGCCTTGAAGGCGGGCGGCGCGTTGCGGCATGACGTCATACACAAAATTGGCGGGGCTTTGGCCCAGGTGCTTCAGGACGCCTTTCTAAAAAACAAACCGATTGACGAGGTGGATTATCTCGTAAGACTGAAGAATTTGCTAACAGAAGGCTAGTTGTAGAACTTTTAAAAGTGAATTGATTTCTTAGGCATTCCTTTCCACAGAAGAATTTCGCTTACCTCTCTGATCATTTTCCCGTTGCAGCAGAGTGCGGCCTCTAAGTTGTCCACGGTGGTGATGTTATCGGTAAGATAGTGTGTGACGTGTCCCTTTAACCCTTTCCAGTCGGGTGTATGGTGGACCACAAAAGCTGGACAGTAAAAAGCCGTCAAATTAAGATGGTTTTTAAGGAGGAAATCGCGATGTATTGTCCCGCGATAAAACCAAGTTCCGGGGAGGGGATTAGCTTTAAGACCTCTTTAACGTTGTGGGTTAAAACGTTAATCTCGGCTACTTGCATGCTGCCTTTTTGCGCCGTCAACACTGTCTCTTTGTAAAGAAGTACTCATTATACACTTCAGCCTGTTCGATACAACGGAACAGGTTCGGATAGCTGTTGTCGGTTACAGCTTTTGTAAACTCAATTCCCGATACGAAATCGTTTCTTATGGGATGACTCCACTTTACCTTCCCCTTTAAGGTTTCCGTCATTTCACGGCCTTCAAAGAGAAAATAAGGCTTAATCGTATAGGTGACATCCTTCTGCAGGGGGAGTTTCGTATACATCTCCAGACCCCCTCGGCTGATTTCACCTAAATAAGCCTGGTTGGCGAGGCTGCCCGATATCATGACATCGGCTACCGATTTGATGCTGACACGTGTGAATTTCCGATTCTCTATCATAGTTCAACCCTGCTATGATTTTTCCTTGATAGTTGATTCTTGAAAAGGTCCACCAAAACACCTTCCCTTAGTCCGTAATCACTCACTTCAAGCCGATCATATCCAAATCGCTCCATAATCGTCAAGACGATTAGACACCCTGCCACAATGATGTCTTCTCTCCCCCGTTCAAGACCGGTCATTTCTTTGCGCTGTTGCAGAGGAATAGATGAGAGTTCCCTAAAGATCCGTCTGACAGAGATTCGAGATAAGAAATAATGATTTATTTTTTCTGGATCATAGACCGTCAACTTCTGATCCATGGCTGCCAAGGTCGTTACAGTCCCCGCGGTTCCCGCGAAACGGCCTTTCTTTGGAAAGGCGTGGCCAATTCTCCCTAACGCTTGGTCGATGTCTCTTTGCAGCGCCGTAATCTCTTCCTGGGATGGAATGGAGGATTTGAGATATTTTTCAGTCAGGCGCACAACACCCAGCCCTGTGCTGTATACGGAAACCGGAGATTCCCCTTCAGCGACAATGAACTCGGTGCTGCCACCGCCAATGTCGATGACTAGCATCGGTCCCTTCTTGTTCTGCAAGATCAGGTTCACTCCTGAAAATATGTGCCGGGCCTCTTCCTCACCGGAAATCACCTGAATATCCAATCCGGTGCGGTATCGTACATCAGAAAGAAACGCCGCTTGGTTTTTGGCCTCTCTTACGGCAGAGGTTCCTATGACAGCCAGGGCATCGATCGTGTATTTTTGGAGAACGCCCTTAAAATGCGACAAAACAGCGATGGCGCGTTCCATGGCCGGAGGAAGCAGGATGCCGTCCTTTGAGAGCCCTTCTCCCAAACGGGGTATCGCCTGTTCTGAATAGATCGTTTTTATGGCGTATCCATCTTCCAGATTTGCAATCAGAAGTCTAAATGTGTTGGTTCCTGCGTCTACGACGGCAAAGTGGGCCATAGTCAATCCCACGGTCTGTTCGCGACTCCGGGCTGGAATTTCTTTTCTGATCCTGCCTTGTCATCAACGTTTTGCGGTGGTTCTGTTATGTTGTGTATCTGGCTGACGATCTTTTCTTGTTCCTTTAATAAAAGGTTGATCCGATGTAATAAATGTTTTTTCTCATCTTCCGTGATAACTGGAGTCTGCTC
>SBBT01000201.1 GCA_005239595.1 Candidatus Troglogloeales bacterium
AAGGCGCCGCACTTAATCAGACTTTCAACGACACGCTTGTTGGTTTTTCTAAGATCATTCTTTCCACAGAAATCGAACAGAGAGGAAAAATATCCAGAGACCTTGCGGGCAGCGAGGATTGAATCGATGGCAGCGCTTCCGACATTCTTAATGGCGGCGAGTCCGAAACGGATTCCCTCCGTCACCACGGAGAAATCCTTTTCGCTCTCGTTCACGTCGGGAGGGAGGACCCGTATGCCCATGCGTTTGCATTCGCTGATGTACTTGACCACTTTATCGGAGTTGCCTTTTTCACTGGTAAGCAAGGCCGTCATGAATTCAAGCGGATGGTGACACTTTAGATAAGCCGTCTGGTAGGTAATGAGGGCGTAGGCGGCAGAATGCGATTTATTAAATCCATATCCCGCAAAATATTCCATCAGGTCAAAAATCTTTTCCGCCTTAGCGGAAGGGATTTTTCTCTTGCCAGCCCGTTCAATAAAAAGGGCTTTCTGGGCAGCCATCTCCTCCGGTTTTTTCTTCCCCATGGCACGACGAAGCAGATCGGCCTCTCCCAGAGAGAACCCGGCCAGGACGTTGGCAATTTTCATCACCTGTTCCTGATAGACAATCACGCCGTAGGTCTCGGCCAAAATCCCCTCTAATTGGGGATGTTCATATTGAACTTTCGTCGTCCCCCTTTTTCTTTTTATAAAATCGTCCACCATGCCGCTTCCGATCGGCCCTGGACGGTAGAGGGCAAGAATGGCGATGATATCTTCAAAAGAGTCGGGCTTTATTTTCACGAGAAGGTCCTGCATGCCGGAACTTTCCAGCTGAAAGATGCCGGAGGTCTCCGCGGAACCCAACAAGGCATACGTCTCTTTATCATCCATCGGAATTTCAGAAAGGTTAAGCGGAGGGCCCCCTTTGGCATTGACCAGCCGGACGGCATGGTCAATCACGGTCAATGTCCTAAGTCCGAGGAAGTCAAATTTGATCAGGCCGATCTTCTCGATATCCTCCATCGCATACTGCGTGACAATTTCGCCTTTGCTCCCGCGATAAAGAGGGACATAATCCGTCAGAGGCCCGGCGGAAATAACCACGCCGGCCGCATGGGTCGAGGCATGGCGCGCAAGCCCCTCAAGCTGTTTTGCCAGCGAGATTACCTCGGCAATCTTGGGATTGCTCTTGGCCGCTTCCATCATCCTTGGCTCCTGGGCCAAGGCCTCATCGAGGGTAATATTGATTGTGTTCGGGATCAACTTTGCCAGTTGGTCCGCCTCGGCGTATGGAATCTCCAAAACACGGCCCACGTCTCGAATCGCCGCCTTGGCCGCCATCGTTCCAAATGTAATGATTTGACCCACATGATCGGCCCCAAATTTCTCCGTCACATAACGAATCACCTCCTCCCGCCGGTCCATGCAAAAATCCATGTCAATATCTGGGAGGGTAATCCGTTCCGGATTTAAGAACCGCTCAAATATCAGACCATACGCGATCGGATCGATATCGGTAATGCCGAGGGCATAGGCAGTCAGGCTTCCCGCAGCGGAGCCCCGCCCAGGCCCAACCGGAATATGAGATGAACGCGCATAGCTAATGATGTCCCAGACGATGAGAAAATAACCGGCATATCCCATTGCATTAATCACGTTGAGCTCGGATTTTAGCCTCTCCTCGTAACGCTGGCGGCATGCCCCATCCACCCCTGTCTTACCGGCAAACCGCTCTTTTAACCCTTTTTCGGCCAGCATCCCAAGGTAGGCCTCTCTGGTAACACCGTTGGGAACGGCATAGTGGGGAAGATGAACCTCTCCCAACTTCAGATGAAGGTCAATCATCTCGGCAATATCGACCGTATGGGTTACCGCCTCGGGGATCTCGGAAAAACCGCGCGCCATCTCCTCCGGCGATTTAAAATAAAGCTGTTCGGTCTGAAAGCGCATCCGGTTTTGCATGTTAACCGTCTTGCCTGTTTGGAGACAGAGCATGACGTCGTGCGCGTGGGCATCTTCCTTGTGGAGATAATGACAATCGTTGGTTCCCACAAGCGGAATTCCCTCTGCCTTTGAAAGACGGACCAACTGACGATTGGCCTCCTGCTGAAGGGCAAGGCCATTATCCTGAACTTCGATAAAGAACCGTCCCTTGCCAAAAATGTCCTGGTAGGTATGCGCGGCATACGTCGCCTCTTTTTCCCGACCGCGGGTCAACAGATACGGGATTTCGCCCCGAAGGCATCCCGAAAGTCCGATCAGCCCCGCGCTGTGCCGATGCAACACCTCCTTATCAATGCGGGGTTTGTAATAAAACCCCTCCAGGTTGGCAATCGAGACCAGTTTCACCAGGTTTCGATAGCCGGTTTCATCGGCCGCCAGAAGAATCAGATGATAATAAGGGTTTGCCCCGCCGTTTTCGCTGTAATCATCTTCCTGGACACCGTGAATCTCCTTGTCAAACCTGCTCCGCGGCGCCAGATAGGCCTCGCAACCGATAATCGGTTTTATCCCGGCCTTTTTCACCTTCTGGTAGAATTCAATCGCCCCAAAAAGGTTCCCATGATCGGTCATGGCCAAGGCTGGCATCTTA